>JACCVM010000102.1 GCA_013698135.1 Euzebyaceae bacterium
TTCACGCGCTGCACTTACAACACCTCCGGGGCGAGCGAGACGATCTTCATGAAGCGGCGCTCGCGCAGCTCCCGGCCAACCGGGCCGAAGATGCGCGTCCCCCGCGGGTTTCGCTGGTCGTTGATCAGGACGCAGGCGTTGTCGTCGAAGCGGATGTAGGTACCGTCCTGGCGCCGCCGCTCCTTGCGGGTCCGCACGATCACGGCCTTCACGACATCACCTTTCTTGACGTTGGACGCCGGCACGGCGTTCTTGACCGTGCCAACGATGACATCGCCGATCGAGCCATACCGGCGCCCCGACCCTCCAAGCACGCGAATACACAACACCTCACGAGCCCCGGTGTTATCCGCAACGCGCAACCGCGTCTCCTGCTGAATCATCTCTGCTCTTCTCCGCTAACTTCTGTCTAGTTGATCGGCGCCAGAGGCCGCCGGTTTCGATCAGGGACCTTGGAGGGTGGGCGGGCTCACGGTCCCTGAGCGGAACCGGCGGCCGCCACCCGGTGAGCCCCCGCACAGAGTGCTATCGAGCTCGCTCCAGCACCTCGACCACCCTCCATCTCTTGGTCTTGCTCAACGGCCGGGTCTCGGCGATGCGGACACGGTCACCCTGCCGCACGTCGTTGGTCTCGTCGTGGGCGTGCAGCCGCTCCGACCGCGTCACCGTCTTGCGATACAGCGGGTGGGTGGTTCGCCGCTCGACCTTGACGATGACGGTCTTGTCCATCTTGTCGCTGACGACGACACCTTGGCGGGTCTTGCGCTCGCCGCGCGTGCTGGTGATCTCTGTGGTGGACATGTGGCTCCCTACGCCTGGGCCTGGTCGACCGACAGCTCGCGCTGGCGCTGCACGGTCAGGACCCGGGCGATGTCGTGGCGCACCTGCTTGAGGCGGCGTGGGTTGTCGAGCTGGCCGGTGACGAGCTGGAAGCGCAGGTTGAACAGCTCCTGCTTGAACTCGGCCAGCTGTTCGACAAGCTCGGTGTCGGATAGGTCACGCAACTCGTTGGTATTCATCGCCTACGTCCTATCGCTTCGCTGCGAATACAGGCTCACTCGCTGTACCGGGTCACGAAGCGGCACTTGACCGGCAGCTTGTGCGCGGCCAGCCGCATCGCCTCACGCGCGACGTCCTCGGACACACCGCTGAGCTCGAACATCACACGACCGGGCTTGATCACGGCGACCCAGCCCTCTGGGGAACCCTTGCCCGAGCCCATGCGGGTCTCGGCTGGCTTCTTGGTGAAGGCCTTGTGCGGGAAGATGTTGATCCACACCTTGCCGCCACGCTTGATGTAGCGCGTCATCGCGATACGGGCAGACTCGATCTGGCGATTGGTGATCCACCCGGCCGTAAGCGCCTGCAACCCGTAGTCGCCGAAGGCGACCTCGGTCCCGCCTTTGGCGAGCCCGCGCATGTTGCCGCGGTGCTGCTTGCGGTGCTTGACCTTGCGTGGGGACAGCATCGTGCGTGCTCCTCGTACTGCTCGGTGGCTGGCTACGCGCCCTCGGCGGGGGTGGGCGGGGTGGTATCAGGGGTGGCGTCGTCGCTGCTGGTGTCGGATCCCGGTTCGTTTGCGGTCATGTCGTGGCCGGAGTCCGCCGGCGCTGGAACCTCTGCAGGCACGTTGCCTGGTGTGACGTTGGCCGGCTGCCCCGATGGCGTGTGGCCAGGGGTCATCTCCCCGGTGGCGGACGGAACAGCCTCGCGAACACGCTCGGGCGCGGCATCGCCCATTCCGGCGGTGGGAGCCGAGCCGGGCTGGCTGACACGTCCGGCGCCTGCGCGCTGCGCTTCCTGGCGCGCACGCTCGGCGCGGCGGCGGGCGAGCTGCTGCTCGCGTTGCTCACCGGACGGCAGCACCTCGCCGGTGTAGATCCACACCTTGACGCCGATGCGGCCGTAGGTGGTGCGGGCCTCGTCGAAGCCGTAGTCAATGTTGGCGCGCAGGGTGTGCAGCGGCACGCGACCCTCGCGATACCACTCGGTACGGCTCATCTCCGCGCCACCGAGGCGCCCGGAGCACTGCACGCGGATGCCCTTGGCGCCCGCCTTGATGGCGTTCTGGGTGGCGCGGCGCATCGCGCGTCGGAAGGCGACGCGGCCGCGCAGCTGCTCGGCGACGTTGTGCGCGGTGACCTGCGCGTCGAGTTCGGGCTGCTTGATCTCGAGGATGTTGAGCTTCACCTGCTTGTGGGTCATGTCCTCGAGGTGTTTGCGGATGACATCCGCCTCTGCGCCGCGCCTGCCGATGACGATGCCCGGCCGCGCCGTGTGGACATCGACGGTCACCCGGTCGCGGGTGCGCTCGATGTCGATCGAGGACACGCCGGAGTGCCGCACCCGCTCACGGATGTAGCTGCGGATGCGATCATCTTCGATGACGTAGTCGGCGTAGCCGGCGTTGGCGAACCAGCGTGACTTGTGGTCCCGGATGATGCCGAGGCGAAAGCCGTACGGATGGATCTTCTGGCCCACGGATTACTCCTTGGCCGCGGCGTTGGCCGCGGGACGGCGGTTGGCGTTCCGAGCGTTGCGGCGAGGCGGCGCCACGTTCTCGGTGCCGACCGAGATGGTGATGTGGCTGGTGCGCTTGCGGATCTCGTAGGCACGCCCCATCGCGCGCGGCTGGAAGCGCTTGAGGCGCGGTCCCTCGTCGATCACCGCAGCGGTGACGTACAGGTCGTCGGCGTCCAGTTCGAAGTTGTTCTCCGCGTTGGCCACCGCCGAGTTCAGGGTCTTGAGCACCTGCTCGGCAACGCTCTTGGGCGATACCGCCAGCAGTCTGCGCGCATCATCGATGCGCTGGCCTCGGATGTGCGCCACGACCTGACGCACCTTGTTCGGAGCGACGCGCACGTAGCGCGATGTCGCCTTGACATGGGTAGCGGCCATCAGCGGCGCGCTCCCCGGACCTTGGTCTGCTGCTTCTCGCC
>JACCVM010000115.1 GCA_013698135.1 Euzebyaceae bacterium
GCATGGCTCGTCTCTCCTCGTCTCGTCGGTCGATGGCAGGCAGGGCGCCCGCGTCGATGTCAAGAGCGTGGCGTGAGGGCGTGTGTGTCCGCGTTTGAGCGTCCGAACCAATCTGCTCGGCGACCTGCACGCGCCGAGCGGCTCAGTGGTCGTGGGATCCCACCTCGATCTCGCAGTCCCCAGGCTCCGCCCCGTCGCTGATCTACTGGGCTAGGCATCCGGCGTGTTCGGTTCAAGACCAGCTGGGCGGTTGTGCGGGCCCGCCGCTCCGCCTGCCTGTAGTCCTGGCAGTGCAGCAGGACTGGCGGCGTCGCCCTCGCGCCACGAGTGTTACGGGCATGACTGATCAGGGACGGCCGCGGAGCGGCAGTGTTGATGGGGATGGAGTCGTGGTCGCGGGCTGAGAGGATGCGCGGGTCGTTGAAAGCGATGGACCCACCCACTGCGAGTCCGGCACTGGAGAGGCGGGTCCAAGGCGGTGTCGATGCACCCTGGCCACGGTATGGCCCTGCCCGTGGTCGGTCGAGCGCTATGCGGCGGCCGGTCGGGAGGTGTCGCCGCCGCGCCAGTCATGCCCCGGCGTGCGGGGGGCGATGATCTTCCGGTCGGGCTACGAGCGTTTTGACATCCTCACCGACCAACGCCGCGAACGTGCTCCTTACCCCGGGGTGAACCGTCCTGGGTTGAGTGAAGGCTCTGGCCTGCTGCTCGCCTTCGAGACCGGCGACCTGCCCCAAGCCCAATGTGGTGAGTCGGGCGACCCGATCCCAAGCTCCCTCGCGACCTCGGGAATCTTGCGGTCCCGCTCGAGCACCTCGTCGATCGCTCGACGGCGAAGCTCATCTGAGTACTTCCTCGGCCTGGCCATGACGCAGTCTCCTTCTCCCGGCCCGAAGGCCAAGGAACGAGCACTGCATGAAACCCGGGACGGCTCATCTTCCCCACGTTCCGGGTGCCATTCGCCCGTGGAGAGGACACGGTTCGCACCCTGGTCGGTTCGGTGGGCCCGACAGGTTTTGAACCTGTGACCTCTCGCGTGTGAAGCGAGCGCTCTCCCACTGAGCTACGAGCCCCTGGATGGCGGCAAGGCACCGCCGGGGGCCGCAGGATAGCCGCTGGCGCCCCGGGCGGCCAGCGACCGCCTGCTGGAGGTCAGGGCCGGCGAGCTTCGAACACGGTGTCACCGCTGGGCTCGCTATCCGGCTCGGCCGGGGTGTCGCCGGTGTCCTCGGGATCGCTGATCAACAGCCGATCGGCGTTCTCGGGCAACGGGAACAGCCGGTACAGCCGCCCTTCCTCGGACGGGCCAAAGTAGAAGCGATGAGCGATGGTGCCACTGTCGTCTTTGACGTAGAGCCCGTAACGCTGCGCAGGGTCAAGGCCATCGACGGCGACGACGAAGTCCTCGCCGTCCTCCTTGACCACGCCTTGCACATCGCCGTCGGAGATCGCGCTGCGCCATTCGGTCCCGGTCTCGCGTAGGACCCCGGCATTGACCAGGTTGCGGTTGTCAGCTTCCAGCTGCGTCATCTCACCGTGCAACGTGAAGTTCCACAACGACAACCCGACCAGGAACAGCAGTCCGCCGAGAACCGTGAAGCGCGACGCACGAGTGGGCGTCGGCGCCTCCTCGAGATCGTCCTCGGCATCGTCGGACTCCCGGCGCTTGGTCTCGATGACCTGGGCCGCGCGGACCCGGTGCTCGTCGCGCTCCACGTCGGCCAGGTCGTGGGCGATAGCTCGCAGCTCACCGACCCTCGCGCGGCAGTCGGCGCACTCCAGCAGGTGAGCGCGGAAGACCCGCCCCTCGGAATCGTCCAAACCACCGAGCACGTGGGCGACGGCCAGCCCCTCGAAGTAGCGGTGCCCGTCAGCCCGGTCCATTCGCGCCACGATACCTCCGGACATCCCGGCCGAACAGCCTACGCCTGGATGTCGCCTGTCTCCGCTGCGGGCTGTGCACAATCCCACGGATGCCGAAAATCCGGCGGGAGCCAGGCGTACGGCCGCCGACGGTCCGGACGCCGGATGGCGACCCAGGCCAGGGTCGCGACGATGGCGCACAGCGCCCCCACCTGGCTGCCGGTCAGCGGCCCCAGCAGGTCTTTGTCCGCGGCCCGCGCGAAGTCACTGAGGAAGCGCCCGCCGCCATAGAGGACCGTGAAGGTCACCAAGAAGAACCCGTCGAAACGTGGGCGGCGCTCCAGCATCACCAGGATCGCCAGGACGACACCGCCCGCCAGGAAGTCGTACAGCGCCGTCTGATGAAGGGCAACGTCGTAGCAGCCTTGCACGGTCGTAGGTCCCACCCCCGGGAAGGGATACGGCGCGACCGGATCGCCGAACGCCCCGGTGCAGCGCCACCCCAGCACAAAGCTGGTCGGCCCGCCGAGGTGCTCGCCGATGACCAGGTCGCCGATCCGACCGATGAAGATGCCCAAGGCCAGGCCGGGGGCCACGGAGTCCAGCAGCAGCGGGATCGACAGGTGCCGTCGCAGCGCGAACGGCACGTTGGCCAGCACCGCGCCGGTGATGCCACCCAGCAGGCTCAACCCACCTTCCCACACCCGCAGCCAGCTCAACGGGTCACCGAAGAGCTCCAGGTGGGTGACGACGAAGAAGAACCGCGCTCCAAGGATCCCACCGACGATCGTGCGGCTGACCAGCGACTGCACGATGCCCTCGACGTCGGTCACCGGGCGGCGGGCGACTCCGCGCCGCAGCGCCCGGTGCAACATCAGCTGCGCGCCGATCAGCACGCCGGCGGCGATCGAGATGCCGTGGGGCGAGATGGCCAGGTCGCCGACCAAGCGGATGCGCTCGAGGATCGGCCAGGCCAGCTCCGCCAGCATGGGCAACGTCGGCACTCCTGTCGAGGGAACGCCGAGTGTAGGTGCGGCCTGCGGTGCTGCGGCTGGAGTCAGTCGGCGGTGGCGCTGGCGCTGCGCCGGCTGCGGATCGACCGCAACGCATCCCGCCTGCGGCGGCGCACGATGTTCGCGGGCGGGACGCCCGACATCATCGAGGTGACCGCCCGCTCCAGGTCATCGGCCTCGTCCACCCGCTCAAGCAACTCCGCGATGGCCGCGGCGCGTTCGTCGGGCATCAGCATCCACGCTTCGAGCCGTCCCATGAACCAGATGAAGCCCAGCAGCAGCAGTGGAAACCCGGTCACCAAGGCAGCTGCGCCGAGACCCACATCGAACTGCATTGAGAACCTCTCCCCGGGTTGATCGTCCCTGCTGCTTCGTTGTGGGTATACCCGCAGGCGCCGGTGGCGGAACCAGCCCGGTCGCTAGGCTCGCGGCCATGCCCAGCTCCGATCCTGTGGCCGCCGGCGTCGACGTCGGTGGCACCTTCACCGATGTGGTGGTCACTGGCCGCGGGCGCCTGCGGGCGGTGAAGGTTCCCACCACGCCGCATGACCAGGGGAAGGGACTGGCTCATGGTCTGCGGGAGGCCACCGACGGCGAGGTGGCCACGGTCGCCCACGGCACCACCACCGCGACCAACGCCGTCCTGGAACGCAATGTCGCCACGACGGTCCTGGTCACCACTGACGGGTTCCGCGACGTGCTGACGATCGCCCGCCAGGACCGGCCGTCGTTGTACGACCTGGCGGTGGTCCGGCCCGCACCACTGGTCGACCGTGATCACGTGGTGACCGTCGTGGAGCGCACCGCCGCCGACGGCAGCGCCGTGGTGGCGCTGAGCGACGACGAGGTGGACCGGGTGGCGACGGCGGTGGCCGCCTTGCAGCCCGAGGCGGTGGCGCTGAGCCTGCTGTTCGCCTACGCCGGGCCAGAGCACGAACAGCGGCTGAGCGCGGCGCTGGCGCAGCGCCTCGACGTGCCGATCACCCGTTCCAGCGCCCTGCTGCCGGAGCTGCGGGAGTACGAGCGAGCCTCCACCTGCGTGCTTAACGCCGCCGTGGCACCGGTGATGCGCCGGTACCTGTCAGGACTGCGTGACCGTCTGCCGGGCACCGAGGTGACGGTCATGACGTCCGGTGGCGGGGTGGCCGACCTCGCCACTGTCGCCGAGTCCCCCGTCCACACCCTGTTGTCAGGCCCGGCCGCGGGCGTGGTGGCCGCGGCAGCGGTCGCCGCCTCGGCGGGTTACCACGACGCCGTCGCCTTCGACATGGGGGGCACCTCGACCGATGCCTGCCTGGTGCGCCACGGCCGGCCCGAGATCGCCGTCGACGCCAGCATCGCCGGCCTGCCGTTCCGCACACCCGCGGTCGCGGTGCATACCGTCGGCGCGGGTGGCGGCTCGCTGGCCTGGGTGGATCCCGGCGGTGCGCTGCGGGTGGGGCCGCGCTCGGCCGGGGCTAGTCCGGGCCCCGCCTGCTACGGCCAGGGTGGCACCGAACCCACCGTCACCGACGCGCACGCGGCGCTCGGCCATCTCGGCGACGGCCGGGCGTTGGGCAGCGGCGCAGCGGTCACCCTCGACTGCGGCGCCGCGATGGCGTCGCTGGAGACCTTGGAGGGGTTCGACGACGCGCTGACCGCCGCCGAGGGGGTGCTCACCGTGGTGCGGGCCACCATGGCTCGTGCTCTGCGCAAGGTGAGCACCGAACGGGGGATCGACCCGGCCGGGCTGGTGCTGGTGGCCTACGGCGGTGCAGGGCCCTTGCACGCAGCGGCCCTCGCCCGTGAACTGGGGTGCGCGGCCGCGGTGGTGCCGCCGGCGCCGGGTGTCCTGTCCGCGCTGGGACTACTGCTGGCTCCGCCGCGCCACGAGGCCTCGCGCACGGTCATGGCGCGATGGACCCGCGGCGGCCGGCCACCCGACCTCGACCCGATCTACGACGAGCTGGCGCAAGAGGCCAAGACCCACGTGCGCGGACGGACGCGGCGGCTGGTGGACTGCCGCTACCTCGGCCAGTCCCACGAGCTGCGTTTGGACCTTGTTCCCGGCACGGACATCGCCGCGCTGCTCGACGACGCCCACCGCGAGGCCTACGGCTACGCCATGCCGAATGAGACGGTCGAGGTGGTGACATTGCGGGTCGTCGTCGAGGGAGAACCGGTCCTGCCAGAAGCTCCAGGCGACTGGGACCACGGCGAGGCGCAGCCGGAGCGCCGCCGCCGCATCGGGGTCGGCGGCGAGCAGGTCGACGCCCGCGTCGTCGACCGCGCCGCCCTGTCACCCGGTGACCGCCTGGCCGGTCCCGCGCTGGTGGAACAGCCCGACAGCACCACGTTGCTGGGACCCGACGACGTCGCCGAGGTCGA
>JACCVM010000124.1 GCA_013698135.1 Euzebyaceae bacterium
ACATCATCGCCATCCTCGGCATGGACGAGCTGACCGAGGAGGACAAGATCACCGTGCAGCGCGCCCGCAAGGTGCAGCGGTTCTTCTCCCAGCCGTTCTACGTCGCCGAGCAGTTCACCGGCCAGCCGGGCGTCACGGTGCCGCTGGAGGACACCGTCGAGTCGTTCGAGGCACTGATCGACGGCGAGTTCGACCACCTGCCCGAGCAGGCGTTCTTCAACGTGGGCGGCATCGACGAGGCGCAGGCCAAGGCCAAGAAGCTGGAAGAGTAAGCATGGCGACGATGGAGGTGCACGTCGTCTCGCCGGAAGCGGAGTTCTTCAACGGCGAGGCCAGCGAGGTCTACGCGCGCTCGCTGGACGGCGAGATCGGCATCCTGCCGGGCCACCAACCGGCCCTGCTGGCGCTGGCCGACTCCCAGGTGCGGGTCAAGACTCCCGACGGCGCCGAGCACGCCTACCACGTCACCGGTGGGTTCTTGCAGTTCAAGGACAACCGCCTGACCGTCCTCGCCGACGACGCATCCGACGCCTAGCCCGCACCCCCGCACCCCCGCCTCGCCGTTCCGTCCCCGCGTCGCCGTTCTCTCCCCGCGTCGGGACAAGAAGAGGGGTTGGTCACGGATTCGTGACCGACCCTTCTTTCAGCCGTTCACAGATCCTTTGTCCACAGGCTTGACGAGTTCCGCTGCCCCCCGCGTCGCCGGCGGGTGCACGGTGCGCGGCATGGATCAATGGGGTTACTGGCCCGGGTCGCGGCCGGCCAACACGGCCTGGTGGCGGTGTGGCAAGTTGAGGACCTCGGCATCGCCCGTCAGCTGTTGGTGCGCCGCGTCGCCGAGCAGGGCTGGCACCGCGTGGTTCGCGGGGTCTATCTCCTGCCAGGCATGGCGCTGACGCCCCTGGCCCGTATCAAGGCCGCGGACCTGGCTCTGCGTGGCCGTGGGTTGGCGTCACATCGCACGGCTGCCTTCGTATGGGGTTTGCGCAACCGCCTCGTCCGCCCACTTGAGTTCGTGCTCCCGCCGCATTGCACGCTGCGCGTGCAGGGTGTGCACATCCGTCGCCTTGGGGGAGTGCTCGAAGGCGACGGAGCCCGTCATACCGGTGTCGCGCTGACCGCGCCGGCGCGAACGATCTGCACCCTGTCCGGCGTGTCCTCGGTGACCGAGCTCGTCGACGATCTCGCTACCGCACACCGCCTGCGACTCGCCACCCCGGTCAGCGTCCGTCACGTCGCGGAGGCCTCGGCTCGGTTCGCCGGCCAGTCGCGCCTGCGCGAGGCGCTGGAGCGCGCCGAAGGGGAGCTCAATCACTCCAAGCTGGAGCGTCTGGGACGCCAACTGCTGGCCGGCATTGCGCTATTGCCACATTGCCAGCCGTTCGTCGTAGCCGACGAGGGGGTTCGTCGCCGAGCTTGACATCGCCTTTCCCGACTACCGGGTCGGCGTGCCTATCGACGGCCCGCACCACTTCGAACCGGATCAGAAGCGCGCGGATGACGATCGGCGTCACCGCCTCCACCTGCTGGACTGGCTGCTGGTCCCAGCTGACCAGCTGCGGCTGGAACACCAACCGCGGGTGTTCGTCCGCCAGGTGACGCAGGCGCTGCGAAAGAAGGGTTGGTCCTCATAGTGTGACCAACCCTTCTATCCGTGCTGGGTGCGGTGCGCCGGGCCGGTCCATTAGGTCGAGGGATCGGACAAACCGCATCGGTATGCTCAGGGGGACCATGGATGTCTTCGTCGTTTCGGGTGGCGGGCCGCTGTCCGGCTCCGTGCGGGTCGGTGGCGCCAAGAACTCCGCTCTCAAGCTCGTCGCTGCCGCTCTGCTGGCACCCGGCCGGACGGTGGTTGAGAACGTCCCCGACATCGCCGACATGCGGGTCATGGGTCAGGTGCTGCAGCACCTCGGCGTCGGGGTCCGCCGCGACGGTGCAGTCCTGACCCTCGACGTGCCGCAACAGGTTGGCGACAGCACGCCGGCAGACCTTGCCAGCAGGCTGCGCGCGTCCATCGTGGTGCTGGGCCCGCTGCTGGCCCGCCGCGGTTCCGTCCGCATCGCTACGCCCGGAGGATGCAACCTGGGGAGCCGCGCCATCGACCTGCACCTGTCGGGTCTGGCTCGTATGGGCGCGCAGATCGACTACGGCCCCGAGCATGTCGAGGCGCGCGCCCGACGGCTCGTCGGCACCGACATCGAGCTGCCCTATGCCAGCGTGGGTGCGACGGAAAACCTGCTGATGGCAGCGGTGACCGCAGCGGGCACGACGCGGCTGGGCAATGCCGCGCGCGAGCCGGAGATCGTCGACCTCGTCGAGTTCCTGCAGTCCATGGGCGCCAACATCCGCGGCGGCGGAACATCGGAGATCGAGGTCCGCGGCGTTGGGGAGCTGCAGCCCACGCGGCACGTCGTGATCGGCGACCGCATCGAGGCCGGTACCTTCGCCGTGGCCGCGGCGGTCACCCGGGGAACGATCGACCTGCACGGCGTGCGGCCGGAGCATCTGCGGCTGGCGCTGCACAAGCTGCAAGCCGCCGGAGTCGAGGTGGCCGAGCGCGAGGACGGGGTGACCGTGCACGGCGGCGGCGAGCTGAAGGCGGTGGATGTCGTCACGTTGCCGTTCCCCGGCGTGCCCACCGACCTGCTCTCGGCGTTCCTGCTGTTGGCCTCGCAGGCACGCGGCACATCGATGCTGACCGAGAACGTCTACGAGTCGCGGTTCTCCGTGATCGACGAGATGGTCTGTTTAGGTGCTGACATCCACCTTGAGGGCCACCACGCCATCGTCCGAGGACCTGCGCGGCTGACTGGCGCGGTGGTGCGGGCGACCGACCTGCGCGCGGGTGCCGCGCTCGTCATCGCCGGGCTGGTGGCCGACGGTGAGACGGTGGTGACCGACCCGTACCACGTCGACCGTGGCTACAACGACTTCGCCGCTCGTCTGTCGGCTCTCGGCGGAAACGTCCGGCGCGCCGACGTCGTGCCTAGCCTGGTTTAGATGGCGCGAGTGCCCGACAGGCAGGTCGGGGACGGCAACGGTCACTCGCTGACCCACGACTTGGCGCCCGCTGCGGTGCCATGGGGCGTTCTTGACGCCGTTGCCGCACTGGTGGCGGCACTCGTGGTCATCGTTATGGCAGGAGGCGCGGCCGTCGCGCTGCTGGAACAGATCTCCTCCACCGACCTGATCGAACCGCTGTCTCTGGTCGTGTCGCTACTCCTGCTGGGTGCCTCGGTCGTGCTGTATGTCCGCCTCCGCTATCCCGCTGCGGTTCCGCGACTGTTCGGCAGCCGCCGCCCGAATCTGCGTGATTGCGTGCTGGGGGTCGGGGGTGGCGTGGCGGCGGTCGTGGTCATCACCCTGGGCTTGGGCACTCTGTTGGAGTTGACCGCGCGGCTGTTCGGCGGCGAGCTGCCGACCGTGCAACAGGACTTCCGCCGCTTGGCCGAGGACGCGGGTTCGGCGCCGCTGCTGCTGTTCAGCGCCGCGGTTTGCGCACCGCTGGGCGAAGAGCTGTTCTTCCGCGGGATGCTGTACCAGGGGTTGCAGCGGCGCTGGGGCACCGGCGTTGGCATCGCCGTGTCGGCGCTCGTCTTCGCCCTGTCGCACGCGCAACAGGGGTCGCTGCTGGCCAATGCCGTCGTCGTGGCCGTCATCCTGCCGCTGGGGCTGTTCCTCGCCTGGATCTTCCAGCGCCGGCAGTCGCTGCTCGTGCCCATCTTGGTCCACGGCACGTACAACCTCATCCAGGTCGTGCTGCTCGTGGCCGGACCCGGTGGCCAGTCGGGCGTCTGACCCGGTCGCGCTTCCCGGTGCGCCTGCATAGACTCGACAACCGGCCAACCACAGGAGCATGGCGCAGACATGAGCAGGGTCGGGATGGTCGGCTGCGCGGGGGGACCACGCCACCTGGAACGCGCGGCGAGGCGCGGCGCCATGGCGCGATGAGCCTGCCTGTCCCCGGGCCACCCCGAGGTCGCCGCCATCCGACTGCACGCGGCGTCGTGTGGCGCGTGCAAAGCATGCGTGACGCGGAGCAGGGCGGCAGCTGGGTGACGGCGCTGCTGCGGGTCGTGCAGGACGTAGTCTTGTTGCTGAAGGACCTCGCGACCGACCCGAGGCTGCCCCGGGCGGAGAGGGTCGCCGCCGGCCTCGCCGTGGCGTATCTGCTCAGTCCGGTCGATCTGGTGCCGGATTGGATTCCGGGGCTGGGGCAGGCCGACGATGCCGTGGTTGCCGTGCTCGCGTTCCGTCGGCTGCTCAACGCCGCCGGGTACGACGTGGTCTACGAGCTGTGGCGCGGCGGCGACGAAGGGTTGGCGCTGGTGTTGACGCTGGCTGGAGTTCAGGAGTAGCGCAGACATGAGCAAGGGTTCCCGCAAGAAGCGCGCGACCCGACCGTGGCAGGACCCTGCCGCGATGCGGAACTTCGGTGACCTGCTGGCACCGTCGCACAGCGTGGACGACGATCTGTCCCTGGACGGCTACGAGGTCCGTCGCATCGACGGGATGCGGGCCGGCAAGGAGTACGTCTGCCCGGCCTGCGGCAACGCCGTCCCCACCGGGGAGGGTCACGTCGTGGTGTGGCCCATCGGTGACAGCGATCTGCGCCGCCACTGGCACCGCCACTGCTGGCGGTTCGAGGTCCGTCGCGAGACCGGCATCAGCGAGTAGCACGGTCGGGCGGCCGCCGCGCCGGGACGCCGTTTCCAGGGGGCAGTTGTGAGTGGCAAGCAGGCGAAGCGCGAGCTGCGCAGGCAGCGGGAGGCCGCGCGCGAGCGGGTGCGGCGCAAGCAGCGCCAGCAGACCCTGTTCACCGGCGTTGTCATCCTGATCATCGTCGCCGTCGGCGGGGTCATCATCTACCTCAGCGCGCGGCCGCCGGTGCCCGAGGAGCTGGCCGCGGGTGCTTCCGAGACTGGCGCGTCCGAGGGCGTGTCGGAAGCTGCATCGGAGTCGGTGATCCCCATCACCGAGCGACCGGTCGCCTGCGGCGGTGAGCTGCCACGAGCCGCCGGGAGACGCAAGCCGACGTTCGACGAGCCGGAGCAGATCACCCGTGAGGGCAACGACTACCGGGCCGTCATCACCACTTCCTGCGGCAGCATCAACGTCGACCTGCTGGAAGGCCAGGCGCCGGAGACGGTCAACAGCTTCGTCTTCCTGGCTCAGGAAGGCTTCTTCGACGGATTGGCGATGTTCCGCAACGCCTCCACCATCGGCGCCCTGCAGACCGGTGCCGGAACCAACGAGGCGGCCTTTGACATCGGCTACACCATTCCCGACGAGCTGGGTGCCGCCGAGGACGACGGCTACCCGCCTGGCACCCTGGCGATGGCCAACGCCGGCCCGGACACCGGTGGCAGCCAGTTCTTCTTCGTGTACAACGACCAGTTCGAGCTGCCGCCCCAGTACGCGGTGTTCGGGCGGACCGACGCCGAGGGCCGCCGCGTGCTGTCGCGGATCGGCAGGATCCCGACGCTGGGTGCCGACGCGCAGCCTACAGATCCGGCTGCCGAGGCACCGGCAAGGGTGGCCTGGATTGAATCCGTACAGATCACGAAGTAGAAAGCATTCGCCCAGCGAGCGCTCCGCAATGCCCAGCGAGCGCTCCGCAATCACCGAGAGGAACCGCACATGGATGTCGCCTGCGGCGGCAGCGTGCCCGAGGGCCACGACGAACCGAAGCCCCAGTTCGAGCAGGCCGAGCAGGTCTTGGACGACCGTTCGCGCCACAACGCCACGATTGCCACGTCATGCGGTGCCATCACCGTCGAGCTGTTCAGCGACGAGGCCCCGAAGACGGCGAACAACTTCGCCTTCCTGGCATCTCGTGGCTTCTTCGACGCCACGGTGGTGCACCGAATCGTGCCGGGATTCGTGGTGCAGATGGGCGATCCGACGGGCACCGGCACCGGCGGTCCCGGCTACCGCTTCGCCGACGAGCTGGCGTCCGCCCGCAACCGCGGCTACGACCGCGGGACCCTGGCCATGGCCAACGCCGGTCCCAACACCAACGGCAGCCAGTTCTTCATCTGCCTGGACGATGTCAGCCTGCCCCCGCAGTACACCGTGTTCGGCGAGGTGACCGACGGCATGGAGGCCGTCGACCAGATCGCGGCGGTCCCGCTGCGCGGCGAGAGGCCAACCCAGACCGTCTTCGTCGAATCGGTCTCGCTGCACGCCTAGCGCGCAGGTAGCGAAGCGGTAGCGCATCCGATCAGCTCGGTGCGTCAGTCGTCGCGGCGCTCCCGCTCGTCGATGACCTCCAACGGCGGTAGGTCGTCCAACCCGATCGTCTGCTGGCGGACGCCGCGCTCGTACTCGCGCATGCGCCGCGGGTAGCCCACGATCCGCGCGTCATACAGCGGCACCCCGTGGTCGTTGCACAGCTTGCGGGCGTGCCGGTCGTCGCGCACGGGCTGGCGAAGGTACTCGCCGTCGGCGGCCACCAGGCACAGGGTCATGGCGTAGACCGCCGTGGGGGGCTCTACGAAGCCCTCCACGCCGTCGCGGTTGGCCATGAAATCGGTGAGCTTGGCCTGCGTCTGCGCGGAAGGGCCGGGTCCCCCCGGCTTGTCCTTGCGGCGCTTGAAGCGGTCGATCCAGCTCACAGTGCCGAGTCTAGGTGGCCGTGCCGTTCCCCGCCCGCGACGGATCCTCGACCAGTTCCACCAGCACGCCCATCGCCGACTTCGGGTGCAGGAAGGCGACAAGGCACCCTCGGGAGCCATGGCGCGGGGTGTCGTCGACGACGCGTACACCCATGTCCTGCAGGTCGGCCAGGGTGGCCGCCACGTCGGCCACCCCGTAGCCAACGTGATGCAGGCCGGGGCCGTGGCGGGTCAGGAAGCGCGCCACCGGCGAGTCGTCGCGCGTGGGCTCCAGCAGTTGCAGGTAGCTGTCGCCCACCGCCAGCAACGCTTCGCGCACGCCGTCGCGGTCGCTTTCCTCGCGGTGGGTGACGGTCGCCCCATAGAGTCGCTGGTGGTAGGCGATCGCCTCTTCGAGGTCTTCGACGGCGTAGCCAACGTGGTCGATCCGCTGCAACCGCATCGTTCCTCCGTCCTGCCAGTCCTGGTCGGTGTGTCTTCGGTAAGTCGGGCGTCGGTGCGGTCAGGCGTCGTGCGGCTCGGCCTTGCCGTGCAGTGCTTCGCGGTAGGCCATAACAACCGCAGGCCGCCGGCGCCCACAACTCGTCGGAATCCGTCATGCCGGGCTCCGCAACGGATCGGCTTGCGATTGCCATAGGTCACGCGTCCACGCCAGCCAGCTCAGCCCGTACAGGAAGGCCAGTGAGACCATCAGCCAGGAAGCGATGGTCAAACCGAGGACGTCGGCGGCGGCACCGGCCAGCAAGGACGACATGCCGACCGCGAAGGTCGCCAGCCCGAAATCCAGACTGGTGACCCGTCCGCGGATGGCGTCGGGTGTGGTGACCTGCAGCCCATAGGTCGACAGTACCCACTGGGCGCCGCCACCCAGATGGGCCAGGGCCACCAGCAGCAGGGCGACGGGCAGTGAGGACACCAGTGGCAGGAAGGCGTAGGCGAGGCCATAGGCCAGGATCGAGCCGCCACAGACCAGCATCAGGCGCCGCCCGTCGTCGCGCGCCAAGGCTCGGCCCAGCAGCGGGCCGGCCAGTGCGCCGAGTCCTCGGGCGGCGAACAGGTAGCCGATGGCCAGCGCGCTGCCGCCCAGCCGGGTCAGTGCGAAGGCCGGCAGCAGGCCGACGATGCCGTTGCCCACACCGACGCCCGTCTTGGTCAGCATGAACGCCTTGGTGATCTTGCGGTCGCGGACGAAGCGCCACACCTCTCCAAGATGCGACCACACGCTGGCGGTTGCGGGCGCAGGACCGTCGCCGCGGGCCGCGCGCGAGGGC
The DNA here is from genome assembly GCA_013698135.1 of Euzebyaceae bacterium. Lineage (GTDB taxonomy): Bacteria > Actinomycetota > Nitriliruptoria > Euzebyales > Egibacteraceae > JACCTL01. The sequence continues at coordinate 7,889 of JACCVM010000124.1, forward strand.
GCCACCTGGTGCATGGACCGTCGGATCCCCAGCACCAGCACGGCCGCGGTGACGAACGTCAGCGCATCCAGCACGAAGCTGGTCTGCGCACCGAACGCCTGCGTCACCAGCCCGCCGACGCCGGCGCCG
>JACCVM010000187.1 GCA_013698135.1 Euzebyaceae bacterium
GCGACCGCCCCAACGACACCGGCCTGTCGCGCAAGCACGTCACCGAGCAGTGTCACCACAGTCTGCGCCGGCTCGGCACCGACTACATCGACCTGTACCAGTGCCACCGCTACGACGAGGACACGCCCTTGGAGGAGACCTGCCGGGTCATGGACGACCTGATCCGCGCCGGCAAGGTGTTGTACTGGGGTGTGTCGGAATGGTCGGCCGACCAGATCGCCCACGCGGTCAGCATCTGCCGCACCGAGGGATGGGCTCTGCCCGCCTCCAACCAGCCGCAGTACTCGGCGCTGTGGCGCCAGATCGAGGACCGCGTGTTGCCGACCTGTGAGGACCTGGGATTAGGCAACGTCGTCTGGTCGCCGCTGGCCATGGGCATCCTGACCGGCAAGTACACCTCGGTCGATGATGTGCCCGAGGGCAGTCGCGCGGCCGGTGGCGACGCAAAGTTCATGGACCGCTACTTCAACTCCGACGTCCTCGACGCCGTGGCCGAAACCAAGAGTGTCGCCGACGAGGCGGGGTGCACACTGAGCCAGCTGGCGCTGGCGTGGTGCCTGCGTCAGGACTTTGTCTCCTCGGTCATCGTTGGCGCCACCAAAACCGAACACGTCGACGACAACGTCGCCGCGGCAGACCTGGATCTCGGCGACGAGGTCATCGACGCCTTCGATGAGCTCCTCGAGCCGGTCGCCGCATCCTAATCGGCTCCCCTTCTCCAGCCGACCGGCCGGGCCGCGGCGGCCAGCCGCCATGACGACGCGCATCCAGCCGCTGCGGGACAAGCCTGTACTGCGCACGGCGCTGTTGCGCTTCGCCGTGGTGGGCGCGCTCGGCACGCTGGTCAACCTGGCCGTGCTGGAGCTGCTACACGGCCAGCTCGGCTACGGGTTCACGCGCTCGTCGGCGGCGGCCACCGAGGTGGCGATCATCGGCAACTACCTCGGCAACGAGCTGTGGACGTTCCACTACCGCCGGCTGAGCCTTCGACGCCTGCTGCAGTTCAACGCCACCATGCTGGTGGGCGCCGCCGTCCAGGTGGGCAGCGCCACGCTGCTCAAGGAATACCTGCCGTACCTGCTGGCGCAGACCCTCGGGATCGGCATCGGTGCCGCCGTCAACTTCGCGTTCAATTTTGGTTGGACGTGGCGGCGGTAGCCGCCACGAGGGATGGACGGTGGCGGCGCTAACCGCCACGGGGATCCACCAACTCACCCCCGCCGCGCACCGACAGCTCGTTGCGCAGTTCCCACAGGTGCGGGAAGTAGCGGTAGCGCGTGGTGCGCTCCAGGTAGCCGATGGCGGTGCCGGCCGTGCCGCGGATCCGGGCTCCGAGCGTGCGTTCGACGAGGGTGACGTGCTCGGTTCGCCAACGGATCCAGCGCTCGTCGTAGTCCACCAGGGACTCGCAAACGACGTAGAAGATGGCGTCAGATCCGGGGTCGGCGTAGAAGTCAGCCCATGACCGGCCCGCATGACCCGCCGCACCGCCGTTGCCGATGCCGAGGCGGGCGGCGGCATCGGCGTGCGCCTCGGCGAGGCTGCGCTGGGCCAGCCGCGCCTCCAGGTCCGGTTGCAGCCGGCCGCCCGAGAAGGCCGCCAGCGCCTTGAGGTGCGCCGGTTCACGTAGCCCCGACAGCAGCTCCAGCTCGCGGAACTGCACCGACTGCAGTCCGCTGGCCGTGCCCAGATAGCTGCGGAACTGCTGCAGGCTCCACGGCGGCATGTCGTGCAGGCTGCGCATCTGGTCCAGGCCCGTCTCCATCACGTCGTTGACGCGCCGCAGCAGCACCAGCGTGCCCGCCCAGTCGTCGGCGTCCAGCGCCGCGATGATCCGCTCTAGGTCGTGCAGCAGCAGCTTGAACCACAGCTCAATGGCTTGGTGGACGATGATGAAGTGCAGCTCCGCGGGGTGCGGTGGCTCGCTGCGTAGCTGCTGCATGCTCAGCAGCTGTGGCACCTTGAGGTAGGTGAGATAGTTCAGTTCCTCGTCCGCCATGGCCGGACAGGCTACGCCACCCAGTCTCAACCGATCCTGCCCTGGCTAGGATGCGGCATGGCGCTCAGCGACGACATCCAGACCGATCTCATCGCCGCAATGAAGACCCGTGACGCCGAGCGGGTCGCGACATTGCGCATGGTCGTCGCCGCGATCCGCAACGCCAGGGTGGCCGCCGGCTCGGATGGCGAGGTGTCCGACGCGCAGACGCTTGAGCTGCTGGCGAAGGAGGCCAAGTCCCGGACGGAGGCGGCCCAGGTCTATGCCGAGGCGGGTCGCACGGAGCTGGCCGACAAGGAGCTCCGGGAGCTTGAGGTCATCCGCGGCTACCTGCCGGCGCAGCTGGACGACGCCGAGCTGCGGGCCATCGTTGACGTGGCGATCGCCGACACCGGTGCGGCCGGACCTGCGGATCTTGGCAAGGTGATGTCGGCAGTCATGCCACAGGTCAAGGGCCGTGCCGACGGCAAGGCTGTCAACGCCATGGTCCGCCAGCGCCTCGGTTGACCGCCTGGCGTTCCGCGTCTAGCCCGGCACCAGGCGGTAGACCGGCCCCTCCAACGACAGCACGTACAGCTCGCCGTCGTTGTCCTGCCCGAACGACACCACGGCCGGGGCTCCGACGTCCAGCGAGACGCTCTGGTCGACGTCGCGACCGTCCACGCGCAGGGCTCGGATCACGCCGTCGCAGTAGTCGCTGAACAGGTAAGCGCCGCGCAAACCGGGAATCGCGTCTCCTCGGTAGACGTACCCGCCGGTCACCGAGCAGCGGCCACCATCCCTGGTGTAGTCGAACACCGGCTCGACGTTGTCCTGCGGCGGTGGGCCGCTGTAGGAGATGCCGCCCTCCCGCAGGTTCCAGCCGTAGTTCGCCCCCGCGCCCTGACCGGAAGGCGCATGGTCGATCTCCTCGCGAGCGCCCTGGCCGACGTCGGCGATCCACAGGTCGCCCGCGTCCCGGTCGAACGAGAAGCGCCAGGGGTTGCGCAGCCCGTAGGCGTAGATCTCTGGCTGCGCGTCGGCCTCGTCGACGAACGGGTTGCCCTCGGGAATGGCGTAAGGCTCACCGCCGTCGGGATCGATCCGCAGCAGCTTGCCGAGCAGGGTGCCTCGGTTCTGCCCGTTGGCCTGCGGGTCGCCGGCCGAGCCGCCGTCGCCAAGGCCCAGATACAGCAGGTCGTCGGGACCGATGGCGACGTTGCCGCCGTTGTGGTTGCCAAACGGCTGGTCGACGGCCAGCAACTGCCGGCGGGAGCCCGGGTCAGCGGCACCCTCGGCGAAGTTGTAGGCGTCAAGGCGGGTGTCGCCGTCGAGATTGGTGTAGCTGGCGTACAGGGTTTGCCCGTCGGGGGAAAACACGATGCCCAGCAGTCCGCGCTCACCCTCGGCGGCGGTCTGCTCGGACAGGTCCAGCACCGCCTGCTCGGCGACGCTGCCGTTCCGCAGCGCCACGACCCGGCCGGTGCGCTCGGCGATGAACAGCGTGTCGTCGCCTTGGCGCACGGCCATCGCCGTGGGCTGCTCCAGGCTCGCCACCTCCTGCAGGTCGACCGCCACGGCGCCCAGGTCCTGTTGGCTTTGCTGTGCGTCTTCGCCGTCACCGCCGGTCCGCCGCTCGCTTTCGGATCTCGGCGCCGGTGGGGCGGACGCCTGCGCCGTGGGGGCCGCAGGCGCCGAACTGCTGACCGCCTGGCTCTGGGCTGCCGACGGAGCAGCGGTTGGGCCGCCACCCGACGCGCAGCCGGCCAGCAGGCCAGCGCCGGCCATCGCAACGAGCAGTCGGCGCAGGTCAATCACTGCGATCGCGCAGGTAGCGCTCCAACTCGGCGGCCAGCTCGTCGCCGCTCATGGTCGGGTCGGGCAGGTTGTCGTCGGCGTGGGCGGTGGCGAACCGCTCCTCGAGCTCGCCGACGTACTCGGCGAGGTCGTCGTCCTCGGTGAGCAAGGCCTGGATGTCGTCGGCTTGACCCGCGGCGTCGCGAGCCAGCTTCTCCAGCGGCAGGTCGGCACCCACGAGGCCGGCGACCCGCTCGGCAAGGGCCAGGCTGGCCGACAGGAACGGCGTGCCGGCCAGGTAGTGGGGCACGCCCGCCCACAGGCTCACCGCCGTCAGGCCAGACTCAACGCTGGCCTGGTACAGCACGCCGGTCATGCCGGTCGGGCCCTCGTAGTTGCTGCGGGGCAGGCCCAGCTGGGCGGCGAGCTCGCCGTCGGAGGCGCCGCCGGTGATCGGCACGGGCCGGGTGTGTGGCACATCGACCTGCAACGCACCGAGGGTCACCACGAGTTCCACCCCGAGGTCGACGGCGAGCTCGGCGACCCCACCGGCGAAGGCTCGCCAACGCAGGTTCGGCTCGGTCCCGTCGAGCAGGACCACATCGCGTTGCGCGCCCTGCGGGGCCGCCCACGAGAACGCGTTGTCCGGCCAGTCGATGGTGCGGCCGCCATCCTGGGTGCGGCGCACGGTGGGCCGGGTTGACTGGAAGTCGAAAAAGTCCTCGGCCTCGATCCCGGCGAACTCGGTCGCACCAAGGGACGTGTGCAGCACCTCAAGGGCGCCGCTGGCGGCCTCGCCGGCGTCGTTCCAACCCTTGAAGGCGGCGAGAAGGACGGGGCGCCGCAGCGGTGGAGGCTGCCGACGAATGTGTACGACGTCCAAGACCTGCTCCTGTCGGATGCCTGGCGCAGTGTGGCAGGCAAACCCCCTCAGGGGTTGCGCTTCGCCCTGTCCAGAAAGTCAACCAGGGCCGGCCCCACCAGCCGGGCGCGGGTCAGCTGCACGTCATGGCCGCCGCCAGGGACGACCAACTCGTCGGCGTGGGGCCACAGCTGGCGCAGCTCGGCGTACTGCGCGGGGTCCACGGCCATGTCGCGATCGCCGCGTACCAGCATCGTCGGGCAGCGCAGATCCTTCAGCGCGTCGGTGTCGACGTCGATGCGCAAGCCCTTGGCGTCCCGCCGGCAGACCTCCTTCCAGGCGTCGGCACCGCCGAGCGGCTCGTGCAGCCGCGACAGCTGGCGCGCCCACAGGGGAAACTCGGCCTCCAGATTGTCCGGGTCGAACTTGGAGCGCCAGCCGTCCAGCCCTTGGTGTTCGCGGACGCTTACCCCGACCAACACCAGCGAGGCGAACAGCTCCGGATCGGTGGCGGCCAGCGCCAGACTGGCGTGCCCGCCCATGGAGAAGGCCAGCACATGGACCGGTGGGCCGAGGTCGCGCAGCAGCTGGCGGACCGGGTCCACCAGCACCTGGAGCGAGTAGCCGCCGCCGTCGGGCAGCGGGGTGCGCCCGTGCCCCGGCAGGTCCGGCAGATGCACGCGGTACTCACGCGACAGCGCCTTGACGTGCTTGGACCAGTGGAAGCGTCCGGTGCCCGTGCCACCGTGCAGGGCGACGAGCTCAGTGCAGGACCCCCCGCCGCCATCAGGCGGCTGTTGAGTCCCGCCGTGCGGCTGTTGGGTCACCCCGCCGGCGGGCCCTACGCTCTCGGAATACATGGCCACCGATGGTAGCCACGCTAGCAGCGGACCGGTCTGGGACGACCGGCCCTGGGCGCCGCTGCCACAACTTCGCGAGCAGGTTGATGCCAGGATTTGTGTCGTCGGGCTCGGCGCGTCGGGGCTGACCGCGGTCGGCGAGCTACTCGATCTCGGTGTCGACGTCGTCGGTGTCGACGCCGCAGGCGCGGGGAGCGGAGCCGCCGGTCGCAACGGGGGTTTCCTGCTGGCCGGCACCGCCGATTTTTTTCACCACACCGCGGCGCAGCTGGGCGCGGACCGGGCCGCGGCACTGTACCGGCTGACCCTCGATCATCTCGACCGCATCTGGCTGGAAACCCCCCAGGCGATGCGGCGTACCGGCAGCCTGCGCATCGCCGTCGACCCCGACGAGGTCGCCGACTGCCGGGCGCAGATCGCGGCCATGCAACAGGCCAGCCTGCCGGTGGAGCCCTACGCCGGCCGTGAGGGCCCCGGCCTGCTGTTTCCGATGGACGCCTGTTCCCAGCCGTTGCGCCGCTGCCGGGTGCTGGCCGGGCGCGCGCGCATGCGCGGCGCCCGGCTGTACGAGCACTCTCCCGCGATCCAGATCGCCGGGAACCGCGTCGTCACCCCCCGTGGCGAGGTGCAGTGCGATGCCGTGATCGTCGCCGTGGACGGTGGCATCGAGCGAGTCCTGCCGGAGCTGGCCGGCCGCGCACGGACCGCCCGGCTCCAGGTCGTGGCCACCGCCCCCGCGCCCGAAGTCGATGTTCCCCGCCCTGTCTACGCCCGCTGGGGGCTGGAGTACTGGCAGCAGCTGCCCGACAAGCGGGTCGTTCTCGGTGGCTTCCGCGATCTCGGCGGCGAGGCTGAGTGGACCGACGAGGCGGTGCCGACCGCTCCGGTCCAACTCGAGCTGGAGCGCTTCCTGCGC
>JACCVM010000188.1 GCA_013698135.1 Euzebyaceae bacterium
TCAACAAGACCCTCGGCAAGTTCCAGCTGGTCGACATCCCGCCCGCGCCGCGTGGCGTGCCGCAGATCGAGGTCACCTTCGACATCGACGCCAACGGCATCGTCCACGTCTCGGCCAAGGACCGGGGCACCGGTAAGGAGCAGTCGATGACCATCACCGGTCAGTCCGCGCTGCCCAAGGAGGACATCGACCGCATGGTCCATGACGCCGAGGCCTTCGCCGAGGAGGACCGCAAGCGCCGCGTCGAGGCCGACGCCCGCAACAACGCCGACACGCTGCTGTACTCGACCGAGAAGCTGGTCCGTGACAACGGCGACAAGATCTCTGCCGAGCACAAGGCGCGGCTGGAGGAGTCGCAGGGCAAGTTGCGCTCCGCACTGGAGGGCAGCGACGCCGACGCCATCACCACGGCCACCGACGACCTGATGCGCGTCAGCCAGGAGGTCGGCCAGGCCCTGTACGCGGCGGGCGCCGCTGACCAGGCCGGCCAGGCCACCACTGGCGGGTTCGCCGGCAGCCAGGCCTCCAGCGACGACGACATCGTCGACGCCGAGGTCGTGGACGAGGGCGAGGACCGCGACGACAACAAGGGTGCCGCCTAGGCCATGACTGCCGATCCCCACGATCCGACGGTTCCGGGGTCCCCGGCCTCCCAGGAGGCGGCCACGACGGCCGCCTCCGAGGATGTCGCGCAGCCCGCGCCGGAGCCCGAGCCCGCGCCGGAGCCGGAGCTAGAGCCGGAGCCGGAGCTAGAGCCCGATGACTCGCTGGCGGTGGCACTGGCCGAGGCCGAGCGCAGCCGCGACGATTACCTGGACCACCTGCGTCGCGAGCGCGCCGAGTTCGACAACTACCGGCGCCGCGCCACGCGGGAACGCATGGACGCTCTTGACCGTGGTGCCCAGCAGCTGGTTTCCGACCTGCTTGGCGTGCTGGACAACTTGGGCTTCGCGCTGCGGGCGGCCGGCGAGCGCGATCCCTCTGACCAGCTGGCCAAGGGCGTGCAGATGGTGCACGGTCAGCTGCTGGACGTGCTGCGCCGAGCCGGCCTGGAGGACATCGACGGCAAGGGGTCGGTCTTTGACCCCAACCACCACGAGGCGATGATGCAGGTCGCGGCCGTCGACGACGAAGGGGCCGACCGGCAGCCGTCCTCCAACGGCGACCCGGTCGAACGCGAGCCCGTCGTCGTCGAGGTCTTGCGGCCCGGCTACCGCTTCAAAGGGCGGGTGCTGCGGCCAGCTTCGGTCAAAGTGGCCAGGTAACGGCGTCAGGTAACCAGGCGAGCAGCGCGACATAGAGCACGAGGACGATGAGCCAGCGCGACTACTTCGAGAAGGACTACTACGGCGTCCTCGGCGTTGCCAAGGACGCCTCGTCGGCTGACGTCTCGAAGGCCTACCGCAAGCTGGCGCGCGAGCTGCACCCTGACGCCCGACCGGGCGACACCGAGGCGGAGACCCGGTTCAAGCAGGTCAGCGAGGCCTACTCCGTGCTGTCCAATCCCGAGAAGCGCCAGGAGTATGACCGGGTGCGCGATCTGGTCGGCAGCGGCGGGTTCGGCGCTGGCGCTCCGGGAGGCTTCGGCGGGAACGGCGGCTTCGGCGGCGGCGCCCAGAACATCAACGTCGAAGACCTGCTCGGCGGCCTGTTCGGCTCGGGTAGCACCTTCGGCGGCTCCCGGCAGACCCGGCAGGCGGGGACCAGCGCACGCCGTGGCCGTGACCTGGAAACCCAGCTGCGCCTGTCCTTCGCCGACGCCATGGCGGGGGTCACCACCACGCTGCGGGTTGCGGGCCGGGCGCCCTGCTCGGTGTGCTTCGGCACCGGCGCCAAGCCGGGTACACCCGTAGAGACCTGCTCGACTTGCAACGGCCTGGGAGCCGTGTCCAACAACCAGGGGCTGTTCGGGTTCTCGGAACCCTGCCCCACCTGTGGCGGCAGCGGGCGGATCGTGCCCCAGCCGTGCACGCGCTGCCAGGGCTCGGGCGCCGAGATCCGCAACCGGGACATCCGCGCCCGCATCCCCGCCGGCGTGCGCGACGGTGCGCGGATCCGGCTGCCCGGCAAGGGCGAGGCCGGCAGCTACGGCGGACCGGCCGGTGACCTGTACGTCAACGTCACGGTGGAGGTCCATGAGCTGTTCGGGCGTCGCGGCGACGACCTGACGTTGCACGTCCCCGTGACCTTCAGCGAGGCGGCGCTGGGCACCAAAGTGCGAATCCCGACCCTGGACGAACCCGTCACGCTCAAGGTGCCCGCAGGCACCGAGAGCGGGCGCACCCTGCGCGTCAAGGGTCGTGGAGGACACCGCAGCGGCGGTCGCCGCGGCGACCTGCTGGTCACCATCGACGTCGCGGTCCCGCGCAAGCTGACCCGCACCCAGCGCAAGCTGCTGGAGGACTACGCGGCCACCGAGGACACTGCCGTCCGCGAGCACCTGGACGCCGCGCTGGCGGCACAGGAGGTGTAGGCATGGCCGTGCCGGCGAGGGCGGTGTTCATCATCTCCGTCGCCGCGGAACTGGCCGGGGTGCACCCGCAGACGCTGCGCACCTATGAGCGCAAGGGGCTGCTCAAGCCCGCGCGGACCTCGGGTGGCACCAGGCGCTACTCCCAGCGTGATGTAGACCGCGTCCGCCTGATCCAGGAGCTGACCCAGGGCGACGGCGTCAACCTCGCCGGGGTCTTGCGCATCCTGGCGCTGCAGGACGAGGTGGAGCGCCTGTCGGTCCAGGTCGAGCAGGCGCGGGCAGGGGCGGAACGCTCTCGCCAGGCGGCGCACCAGGCGGTGGCCGAGGCGCTGCGCTCCACCGGCCGAGAGCTCGTGCTGTACCGCCCGTCGGCCATCGAGCGCCACCAGCCGGCCCGCCGCCGCTGAGGCATTGATGGTGGTCGACATCCACAGCCGAGACCGATTCCCGGCGGCGTGGAGTCGTCCTTGCCCTACCGTCGCCGTTGACGGGTACGCGCTGAGGAGGGACCATGGCTGTCGAGGGACGCGCGCGGCAACATCTGTTCGATCGACTCGAGCAGGTGTTGGGCACACCGCACGCTCTGACGCTGATGGCCTACCTCCCGCCGGTTGAGGGACCCGACGCCGCGACGTCGGGCGATGTCGCCCGGGTGCACAGCGATCTTGTCGACCTCAACCGCAACCTCGATCAGCGGTTCGAGGCGATCGATCAGCGGTTCGAGGCGATCGACCGTCGCTTCCAGGCGGTCGACCACCGCTTCGAGCTGGTGGATCAGCGCTTTGCGGCGCTGGAACAGCACCTGGACACGCGACTGGAAGCCGTGGAGCACCGCATCGTGGCCACCATCCGCGGCGAGATGGCCACGCTGGTCACCACCCAGACGCGGGTCATCGTCCTCGGCTTGGTAGGAGCGCTAACCGCGAACACCGGCCTGGTGCTGGCCGCATCACGCCTCGGCTGATCCAAAATCCCCGGGCCAGGCGAGGAAGCGACGTGGTGTGCAGCGTCGATGCACCCTCGATCGCCATGACGAACAGGTACTTGACATGGCCAAGGCGCGCGGGGTGGCCGAGCACCTCAGGTCGTTCGAGGGCGGCGTAATCGCGCAGCGTGTGAAGGTCGCCGGTCACGCGCCGCAGCACACGGTGCAACCGTTCGGGGTCAACCATCGTCTTGTGTCCTACCGCTTCGCTGCATGAGGACACGGCGGTGTGCTTGGACGAAGTCGGCTCGGGCACGCTCGATGCGCGGCCGGTCTGTGCCACCCGCCAGCCACCTCCAGCGGCGCGACATCCAGTATGAGCAGATCGACCTTGCCGGGAAGCCCGGCATCCATGGCCGCCGGCCGCCGGCGGCGTCGGTCGACCGCCGCGATCGAACGGCCAAGCGGCTCGGCTGTCTGGGGTTGAGGCGGGAAGCGGCGCCGGCAACCTTGCTAGTGATACGCATAGATTTATTGGCGCAATCGACTTAGGATAGCCCCATGGACTTTGACCGCTTCACGCTGAAGGCCCGCGATGCCGTGCAGGGCGCCGCCTCCCTAGCCACCGAACGCGGCAATCCCGAGATCGTCGCGCTGCACCTGCTGCACGCGCTGCTCGGCCAGCCCGAGGGGCCGGTGTACCCGGCCGTCACGCGGCTGGGCTCCACCCCAGCCGCGTTGCGCTCGGCCACCGAGACGGCGCTGCGCACGCTGCCCGCCGCTCACGGAGCCACCGGACAACCGGGGATCTCCCGAGCGCTGGTCGCCGTCATCGACGATGCGCAGGCGCGGGCCGGCACCCTCGGTGACGACTACTCCTCTACCGAGCACCTGCTGCTGGCGCTGGCCGCCGAGCGCGGGCAGGCCGGCAAGCTGCTGCGCGAGGCCGGCATCGATGTCGACGACCTGCTGGTGGTGCTCAAGGAGGTTCGCGGCAACCAGCGGGTCACCAGCGACACGCCGGAGGACACCTTCCAGGCGCTGGAGCGCTTCGCCACCGACCTGACCGCACAGGCCCGCGACGGCCGGCTTGACCCGGTGATCGGGCGCGACGAGGAGATCCGGCGCGTCATCCAGGTGCTGTCGCGGCGCACCAAGAACAACCCGGTGCTCATCGGCGATCCGGGGGTCGGCAAGACCGCCATCGTCGAAGGCCTGGCGCAGCGCATGGTCGCCGGTGACGTGCCCGAAGGGCTCAAGGACAAGCGGCTGGTGACCCTTGACCTGACCTCGATCATCGCCGGGGCCAAGTACCGCGGTGAGTTCGAGGAGCGTCTGCAGGCCGTCCTCAAGGAGATCGAGTCCAGCGACGGGCAGATCGTCACCTTCGTCGACGAGCTGCACACCATCGTGGGGGCTGGGAAGGCCGAGGGCGCGATGGACGCCGGCAACATGCTCAAGCCGCTGCTCGCGCGCGGACGGCTGCGCATGATCGGCGCGACGACGCTGGAGGAGTACCGCCAGATCGAGAAGGACAAGGCGCTGGAGCGCCGCTTCCAGCCGGTCAACGTCGGCGAGCCCAGCGTCGAGGCCACCGTGGCGATCCTGCGGGGACTCAAGGAGCGCTACGAGGTCCATCACGGCGTGCGCATCACCGACTCGGCCCTGACTGCCGCCGCGCGGCTGTCCGACCGCTACCTGACCGAGCGGTTCCTGCCCGACAAGGCGATTGACCTCATC
>JACCVM010000165.1 GCA_013698135.1 Euzebyaceae bacterium
CGGCGCATGTGCTAGTTGACGGAGTGGGTGACCGTGCCGGTGTAGGTGCCGGCGACCTGGTCGGGCCGCAGGGTCAAGGTCAGGGTCGGGTTCCAGTCCACCTGGTTGTTGCCGGTGCCGGCCCAGGAGCCCGCCGTCGCGTCCGTGGCCAGGTCCGGAGCCATGCCGGGCGTGAAGTTGCCGACGTCGCCAGCGCGGGCGGTCCCCGTGCCGGAGTTGTAGGCGATGTTGGCCTTCGTGACACTCTCGGGGGCCGTGGCGGTGCCCGTGCTGAACGCGGTCGAACCGACGGTGGCGGTCCAGGTGGCGGTCAGCAACCCGCGGGTGTCGTCGACCTGGACCTGGCCGAGCTGGCCGGCCAGGCTGGTGGCGCCGGAGCCGACGCTTCCCAGGTTGGCGCTGGCCGGCGCGGAGATGGCGAGACCGCCGGCGTCGATCGCGAACGTCGCGTCGGTGTCGGCGGCCTGGGCGGGCGCGGCCACGGAGGCCATGGCGGTGACGGCGGCGAGGACGACGCCGAGGCGGGTACGACTCATGGTGAGACCTCTTCGGGCTTGACCGGACGGGACGCTTCGAAGATGTTTTCGGCGTCCCAAAGCCGCGACTTGATAGCCCGAAGGGACCATGTTTGCCCCCGACCGGGTGATGCCCACCGAGCCGCCGCGCCTCCCGCCGTCAGGCACCCGCCGCCGTCAGGCCACCGCCTCCAGCAGGCGGTCGGGGATATCGAAGTTGGCGTACACGTCCTGCACGTCGTCGCAGTCCTCCAGCGCCTCCACCAGCCGCAGCACGGCCTTGGCCGAGCTCTCCTCGGTGATGGCGACGCTGACGCTGGGCAGCATGGTGACCTCCGACGAGGCCACACCGATCCCCGCCTCTTCCAACGCGGCGCGCACCGCGTACACGTCGTTGGGCTCGGTGGTGACCGTGAAGCTGTCGCCCTCCTGCACCACGTCGCTGATGCCTGCCTCCAGACCGGCCAGCAGCACGTTGTCCTCGGTGGTCGAGGTGGCCGGAACGATGATGACGCCGGTGCGGGTGAACAGGTAGTTCACCGCTCCCGGCGCGGCCAGGGAACCACCGTTCTTGTTGAAGGCGGCTCGCACGTCGTTGGCCGCGCGGTTGCGGTTGTCGGTGAGGCATTCCACGTACAGCGCCACGCCGCCGGGTGCGTAGCCCTCGTAGTGGACGGTCTCGTAGCTGACGCCGTCCGCGTCACCGGACGCCCGCTTCAGGGCTCGCTCGATGTTGTCCTTGGGCACCGAGGCGTCGCGCGCCTTCTGGATGGCGTCGGTGAGCGTCGGGTTGCCCTCCGGATTGGCTCCGCCGACCTTCGCCGCGGACTCGATGCCCCGGATCAGGCGCGCGAACAGCTTGCCGCGCTTGGCGTCAGCTGCGCCCTTCTTGTGCTTGATCGACGACCACTTGCTGTGACCGGACACGGGCCCTCCCTTAGACTGTCGCAGCCTCGCGGACCAGGTCGACGAACAGCGCGTGCAGGCGGCCGTCGTCGGTCAGCTCGGGATGGAACGCCGAGGCGAGGAGATTGCCCTGCCGGGCGACCACGACCTTATCACCCAGGGGTGTTCCGACCTTGGCCAGGACGTTGACCGAGGGCCCGTGCTCCTCGATCCACGGCGCCCGGATGAACACCGCGTGCAGCGGCTCGCCGGTCAGCCCTTGCACGTCCAGGTCGGCCTCGAAGCTGGCGATCTGCCGGCCGAACGCGTTGCGGCGCACGACGATGTCCATGGCCCCAAGCAAGGGCTGCTCCGCCGGGCGGCCGTCGGCGTGCAGCGCCCGTCGAGCCAGCAGGATCGCCCCGGCGCAGGTGCCGAAGGCGGGCATCCCCTCCCGCAGCCGCTGACGGAGGGGGTCGAGCAGGCCGTACATCGCCGCCAGCTTGCCGATGGTGGTCGACTCCCCTCCGGGGATCACCAGGCCGTCGAGGCGGTCGAGCTCGCCGGTTCGCTTGACCGCCACGGCGCGGGCGCCGGCGGCGCGCAGCAGGCGCAAGTGCTCCAGCACGTCGCCCTGCAACGCCAGCACGCCGATGGTGGGACCGCCGGATAGGCCGTCGTCAGACGGCCCCGCCGCCAGCAGCGACTCACCGGGAATCCTCGTCATCTGCCGCAGGCTACTTCCCTGGGGCGCGGGGCCGCCGATCGGTCAACGCCGGCGAGGTCGCCGGCGAACGGCGCCGAAGCACAGCGCGGCCAGGACTCCGGCAGCGCCGAGGCCAAGGGCGAACCGGGTTGGCGGCTGACTCCCCTCGTCGAAGCCTCGGGCCCCGAGGGCCGTTGGGTCCGTGGGGTCCGGTGACGTTGTCGACGCCTGCGCGACAGCGCCACGGGACCCACGACGCGGTCGCGATGCCGACTCGACTCGCAAGGGTTGCGGGAGCCGTTCCACCCAACCGGTGAACTGCGTCGGCACGGTGGCAAGCACGGAGACGCTCCCGGTGGCCGGCACCACCGAGGACAGCCGCGGACCGTCCATCCCGATCAGCGCGCCATCGGCGCCGGCGACCGTCGCCCAGCCGGCCTCAGCTGGCAGCTCGGCGAGCACGCCGAGGGCGTCGGCGTCCAACACGACAGGTGGGTCCTCGTAGCTGGTGAACACCAGGCGCCGGTCATCCAACCACAGCACGGCGCTGCCCTCGGAGCCGACAGACGCGGTCGTGAGCAGCGCGCCGTCGCTGATGCCGTACACGAACACCTCGCTGCTGCGTTGCCCGACCTCCGGGTAGCGGGTCACCTCGAACGCCACCCGATCACCGGCCGGGCTGACCGCGAAACCCTCGATTCCCGGCGGGACGATCAGCTGGGCGCCGGAGTCGTCCGCCGCCTGGTGCAGCAGCGAGGCATGCTCGGTGCGCAACGACAGGCGCCGCAGCAGTGTGTCGTCGCGGCCTACGGTTGCCAGCAGGTGCTGACCGACCACTTCCACATCGACGTAGTCGCCAGATACCAGCGTCCGGTCCAACTCGTCGAGCCGAGCGATCGACCGCCAGTCGCCCGTGGCGTGATCCCGCCGGGCGACCAGTACCGCCATGGCTTTGGCGTCGCGGCACCACACGCGCCCCACGTTGGCCGGAACGCGAAGCGCGCGCAGCCCACGCTGCGTGGCAAGATCGCGGATCACCACCGTGCGCTCCCACAGCTCCACGGCCCGCTTGCCACCTGGGCACACGCTGAAGTCCATCAGCCAGTCGTCATGCGCATCGTCAGCCGATCCGACGAGACGGCCGCGGTCGTCGAACAACCACAGATGAGCGCCGGCGCCCTCCCCGCCGGCGACCACGGTCGTCGCCGTGCCCGCACGGACCCGCTGCGGATCCAGATGGGCGCGGACGGCATCAGCATCCAGCGTCGAGCACAACCCGCCTTCGACCTTGTCTGCCTCGATCGTCAGGAAGATCGCCGCCTCCTCGCCGTGTCGCAGCTCGAAACCGCACGACGCCCCCGATGCGGCTGCCGACACGTCCACGGTTGGGCCGAGATCGCCCTTGACCCAACGCTGGACGTCAAAGGTCCAGATGTGCCGGTTCATACCGGCGCTGCGCACGCCGGCCACCGAGCCGAGGAAGGCCGCGTCGTGCCCGTCAATCATCTCGGCCGGGCTGCCCAGGGCACACGAGCAGGCCGACGCCGGCCAGGCCATCACCGGCAGCAGGCTCGCGGTCAGCAACCCGACCACCAGCAGTCGGCGCCACCGCAACGCTCGCATACGTCTATGACGCCGAGGACCTACGCTGAGTTCCCTCGCCAGACGTGGCGATGTACGGGGCGGCTCTGCGGCCGTCAGGACCGCGCATCCGTGGCGGCCTGCCTCACCCAGAAACTTGGTGTCGGCCAGATCCTGTTCGGCGTCGCCGTACACCGTCCATAGCGTGTGCACCGTGTGGCCCTGCGCCCTGACAGCGTTAGGGACGACGTGCCGCCCAAGACTGCGGTCTACGAGGAACTCGGCCACGGACCGTTAGGCCGCCACCTCGACCGCGGCCCGCAGCGCGTCCTCGAGATCGTCAGTCGGCACCTCGTAGTCGGCAGCAGGTCAACGAGCCGGTCACCAGCACGCCAGCGAGACACCACATCTTCGAGGGGAGCGCCTCCGCGGACAAGGAGCGGTGATGCGCCGCAAGTAGTCACGGACGACCTCGGCGAAGACTCGCTGGCCGTCAACGATGCGCGTCAGTCCGGACAGTTGCTCTGCCACTTCCTCGTCGTTGCCACCATGCTGCGCGAAGTCGAAGAGAATGACCGCGCCATCTGTATAGAGCCGTTCGAACGCGAGCGCGTGCTGGGTCCCTATCTGCACTGTCAACACGGGAATGGTTTGGCGGATGTGTTGCAGGGACACGCCAGCCTTGCGAAAGGCTGCCAGAACCATCGACTCGGCAAGCCCGACGAAGGGAACGACAGGCTGGCCGCACTTGGCGGCCGGGAACGAGGTGATGACGGGGTCGCCGTGCACCTTCCGGCGGCCACCCTGCGGATCACGCAGGTCTCGGTCGTAGCCCCTCGCCCACGTGCCATACGTGGACTCGGGCACCTTCAGTATCGAGCAGCCTCCGCGACGGTGTAGAGCGGCTCATCGAAGCGGGCATCTCCACGTTTTCGCATGCGCGTTTTACCTCTTCCGCCGCCGGGATCCTGCGAGCAGCATAGGGGCGAACAGCGACAGACAAAGGAAGTAGGGGGCCCGGCGGGACAAGATCACCTTGGGTGGCGGCCGTGCCGTCGCGGGTGCGGCTTGCGGTGGTTACCAGCCGCGGTTGGCGAGCCGCTGGTCCGGGGTCAGCGTGTCGATCTCGATGCCGACCATCGCCTCGCCGAGGTCGCGGCTGACCTTGGCGATGACGTCAGGGTCGTTGAAGTAGGTCGTGGCCTCGACGATGGCACGGGCGCGCTTGGCCGGGTCGCCCGACTTGAAGATGCCCGAGCCGACAAAGACCCCGTCGGCGCCCAGCTGCATCATCAGCGCGGCGTCGGCGGGCGTCGCGACACCACCGGCGGTGAACAACACCACGGGCAGACGGCCGCTCTCGGCGACCTCGGCGACAAGGTCGTACGGGGCGCGCAGCTCCTTGGCCTCGGCGTAGCGCTCCTCGGCACCCATGCCCGCCAGCCGGCGGATGCCACCGGTTATGGCGCGCATGTGTCGCACCGCCTCGACGACGTTGCCGGTCCCGGCCTCGCCCTTGGAGCGGATCATCGCCGCACCCTCACCGATGCGGCGCAGCGCCTCGCCCAAGTTGGTCGCACCGCACACGAACGGGACGGTGAATGCGTGCTTGTCGATGTGGTGGGCCTCGTCGGCGGGCGTGAGCACCTCGGACTCGTCGACATAGTCCACGCCCAGCGACTGCAGAACCTGGGCCTCGACGAAATGACCGATGCGCGCCTTGGCCATGACCGGGATGGACACCGCCCGCACGATCTCATCGATCATGTCCGGATCGGACATGCGGGCGACGCCGCCGTCGCGACGGATGTCGGCGGGCACCCGCTCCAAGGCCATGACGGCGACGGCGCCGGCCTCTTCGGCAATCGTGGCTTGGTCGGGGGTGACGACGTCCATGATGACGCCGCCCTTGAGCATGTCGGCCAAGCCGCGCTTGACCCGGTCGGTGCCGCGCAGGGCAGTGGAGTCAGTCATCGCACACCTCGTCGCTCGGGCGTTGAATCCGGGGCCGTGTGGGCACCCCTGCGAGGGTATCGCGGGCTGGCCTGCCCGTCCCCGCCCGCCGGGCACGCTGGCGCGCGCCCCTCACCATGCCCGTCCCCGCCCGCCGGGCACGCTGGCGCGCGCCCCTCACCATGCGTCCCCGCCCGCCGGGCGCGCTGGCGCGCCCCTCACCCTTACCGGCCCAGGCGCAGCGACGAGGAGGTCTTGAGCACCTCGATCCAGGTGCGGCCGGGACGCAGGGGCAGCGGGTCGCCCTGCGGCGTCGTCCACTGGATGTGGTCGTCGGCCGTGGCCTTGCGCCAGCGCGCCGGATACGCCCGCCCGTCGCGCAGCACGGTGGCTCTGCCGTCTCCGATGACGTCGAGCTCCAGCGTGGGGTTGCCGAGGGAGTCCGCACGGTCGCCGGGACGGGACCGCACGCGCATGACCACCACGTTGTCGGCGGTGAGTCCGTCACCCGCCGCCGTCTGGTGCGGGCTAGCGTTCTGTAGGCGGTGCCACCTGTCGCCCGACCACTCCCAGCGGATCTCGCTGGACGGCGAGAACTCCAGATCGACCGCCTCGATCGCACGACCGCCCGCCGGGCGTTGCGCGTCGAAGGCGAACACCGGCTCGTGGATGGCTTCGGTGCCCTTGCCGGCCGCCAGCAGGGCACGGGTGTGGACGAACAGATCATGCGGGCTGCTGCGGCCGGACACCCGGTAGAAGGGGTCGCCGGGCCCGCCAGAGGTTTCCTCCAGCCAGCGGATCTTCGCCTTGTCGAACTGCCGAGTGACCGGCCCGGCCGCGCCGGAGATGCCCAGCACCGGCGAGAACGGCGGCAACAGCTGCGCGTCAACCTCACGCCCGGAACGCACCGGCCCGATCGCGCCCGGCTTCGATATCTGGTACAGCGCGATGAACCGGGTGATGCCGCCCTCGACTTCCTCCTCGAACACCACCTCGGCGAGGTCCAGGCCCTGCTGGGGCACCGCGGCCAGTGCGTTGTCGATCTTGACGGCCATGACCGGGGACAGCGGGGCGTCACCTTCGATCCGCAGACCGGTCAGGGGGGCAACCGGCGGAGGCGCCGGCTTGGAAGGTTGCTGCTCGCCGGCCGCCAGCGGGCGCGCCGCAACCGCAGAGCTCGGCATCGGCGCGTCGGCCGTGCAGGCGGTCAACGACAGCGCGAACACGGCCAGCGCGCAAAGGGCTTGGCGCACAGGGCACTCCTTGCGGCGGAACTTCGACGCGGAAGTGTAGGAGCGTTGCACCGTCCCGCCGCGGAGGCGCGACCGTCCGAATGGCCGTCGGGCTGGCGACGCTCACCGCTCTCCGGCGGTGTGACGACACAGTCTCGAACCGCACCGCTCGCCGCCCCGCACGCTGGCGGGTGCAGGACCGGACACCAACGTCCGCAACCGCACCCGCCCACCACACCGACCCACCACCGCGATTGAGCGGGTGCAGGACCGGACACCAGCGTCCGCAACCGCGACCCGCCCCCACACACCGACCCACCACCGCGACCGGACGGATGCGAGACCGCGGCTCAGGAGGCGGCCCGTACCTTGCGGTAGAGATCCTCGATCCTGCGCCCGATCACCGGCCACGTGAAGTCGGCGACGGTGCGCCGACCTTCGGCGGCCATCGCTCGCGAAAGGTTGCGGTTGGCCAGCAGCGTGCCGATGGCGTCAGCCATGGTGAAGGCGTTGCCGGCCGGCACCATCCGACCTTGGCGACCGTCCTTCATCACCGTGCGGAACCCGGCGATGTCCGTGGCGACGATGGGCAACCCCGCCGCCATCGCCTCCAGCAGCACGATGCCGAACGACTCACCGCCGGTGTTGGGCGCCACGTACACGTCGGCCGAGGCGTGGTAGCGCGGTTTCTGCGCTTCGTCGACCGCACCGACGAACAGCACGTCCGGGCGAATGGAAGGCGGCACCATCTGCTGGCAGCGCTGCCGTTGCGGGCCTTCGCCCACCACGCACAGACGCACCCGCGGCCACGAGGTCCGCAGCCGCAGAAAGGCGCGGACCAGCACGTCCAGGCCCTTGCGCGCCTCCAGGCGACCCACGAACAGCAGCAGCGGCCGCTGTGGGTCAACCAGCTCCGGGATCGGCGAGGCCGTGGCGAAGGCGCTGGCGTCGACGCCGTTGGGCACGACGCGGACTGACCCCAGCGGCAGGTCGAGCGCCGCAGCGGCGAACTGTTGGGCCGCGGGGGAGACCGCGACGCGGGCATCCAGGCGGCGGACGATCCGCCGTGCGATCGGCGCCGCCAGCCGGTACAGCCGATCCGATGACGACCAGGCATGAAATGTGCCGATGACGGGATGCGGGCCGAGCGCCGAAGCAGCCGCCGAGATCATCGGCGACAGCGGTTCGTGGACATGGGTCACGTGCGGGGCGAAGTCGTGCAGGGTTCGTCCCACGCGCCGGACCACCAGGGGGGACAGGGCGACGGGGGCGACAGACCGGTTGTAGTGCACCGGAAAGGGGCGGCCGATCACCTCGACCAGCTGGTCAGCCCTAGTGCGTGGCAGCGGCCCTGACGCCGGCGCGAGGATCCGAACCTCATGGTCAGCGTCGAGGAACGTGGCGAGCGCGCTGACGTGGGCCTTCACCCCGCCCGGCTTGACCCAGTCATAGGGGCAGACCAGTGCGATCTTCACGAAGGCAGCTTCTCGTCGGCCGCCGGTGCAGCGGCAGATGCGTGCCCTCCGTCGCGGCGCGGCGCGTGCAGGTCGGCGGCCCACACTGGCTGGAACGCGTGCCACTGCGCCGGTTCGAGCAGAATCAACGCTTCCAGCGCAGCGGCGATGCGGCCCGCGGCGGCCGCCAATGGCACGTCGGCCACCTCAACGATCGGCAGCACCTGCAGATGCCAGCGCCGGCCGGGGCGCTGCAGCATCGTGATGGGCACGATCGGCGCGCCCGTGCGCCGGCTGAGCACCGCCGCGCCGACCGGGATGCGCGCCGGCTCGCCGAAGAAGTCGGTGACCGGAGCGCGCCCGGACAGGTCACGGTCGGTCAGCAGGCCGACGAGGTGGTTGGCGGCGGCCACCTCGGCCAGGCGACCGGTCAGCTGCGCGCCCTTGGCCAGCGGCACAACCTCCAACCCGATCGCTTCTCGCAGGGCAACGAACCGCTTGAAGACCGAGCGGGGTCGCAGCACCTCGGCGACCACGGCGAGATGGTAGCCGTGATTTTCCGCCCAGCGGGCGGCGCTGTCCCAGGATCCGTGATGCGCCAGCAGGACCACCACTCCCCGCCCCTGCTCGAGGGCGGCATCGAGGTGCTCGAACCCCGCCGTCGTCGTGCGCCGGTCGATGTCGGCGGGACTGATGTCAGCGGCGCGGAACGCCTCGACCCAGTAGCGGGCGTAGGAGCGGAAGGCGTCCTTGACGGTGGCGTCCAGGGACTCGGCCGCCACCACTCGAGCGAAGTTGGCGCGGACCCGCGCGCGGGTGGCAGAGGCGAGGCGGTGCTGTACTCGCGCGGCCAGGTCGGCACTGGCGTAGGCCAGAGGCTCGGGCACCCTGCGCGCGACCTCCCACAGCGCGGTCCACACAATCGCGATCCGCCGCAGGCGGCGGCCCTCCGGTCGAGGGTCCGGCGGCAGTCGCTGCGCAGCGCCAGGGTTGCGGTCGACCGCAGCCCCGGGATGGCCAGACCCTCGGTAGGTCGTCATGTGGACTCGGCCTGCGACAGCACCGCGCGCAGACGCTGGGCCACGGTCACCACCGAACCGATCGCCAGCAGCCACAAGGCCGGTGCCAGCAGGTCGAAGCCGATGCCGAGCACGATGATCGCCATGCGCTCGGGGCGTTCGATGACCCCAACGGTGGCCGTCCAGCCCAACGACTCCGCCTTCGCACGGACGTAAGAGGTCAACTGCGCACCGGCCAACGCCACCATGGCCACGCCGAACAGCACCGGGTCGTCGCGCACCAACCACACGGCGGCACCCAGGATCGCCGCGTCGCTGACCCGGTCGGTGACGCTGTCGTAGAAGGCGCCGAAGCGGCTGGCGCTGCTGCGCAGCCGGGCGACGCTGCCGTCGAAGGCGTCCGTGGCGGTACCCAACGCCAGGACAAAGGCGCCAACACGCCCGTAGCGCAGGACCGCGACCACGCCGAGCAGCGTGGTCACCAGCCCGAAGAAGGTCAGCCAGTTGGGGGTGACGCCGATGCGCACCAGCCCCCGGGCGATCGGCACCACTAGGCGGTCGGTCACCGCCCGCGCATAGGCATTGATGGCCACGAGCTAGCGCTCACGTCGCCGTAGGCGGTAGCGCACCGGACAGCGCTCAGACCTCGGCAAAGGCTGGGGCGAGCCGGGCGTAGGTCTCCTCCAGCAGCTGGGGCAGCACCCGGGTCTGGCTCACCACCGGCATGAAGTTGGTGTCGCCGGACCAGCGAGGCACCACGTGCTGGTGCAGGTGCTCGGCGATGCCTGCACCGGCCACGGCGCCCAGGTTCATCCCGAGGTTGAACGCGTCCGGACCGCTGCAGACCTTGAGGGCACGCACGGCGCGCTGGCATAGCTGGGCCAGCTCGGACAGCTCGGCCGGCTCCAGCTCGTCGAGGCCGGCGACGTGGCGGTACGGCACGGCCATCAGGTGTCCAGGGTTGTAGGGGTAGGCGTTGAGGATCGCGTAGGCGTGATCGCCGCGGTGCAGGATCAGCGACTCCGGGTCGGCCTCGCGCCCCCGATCCGGCAGGTCACAGAACGGGCAGCCACGGACGTCGCGGGGGTCGACGCCCGCGTCGCGCTTGATGTAGCTCATCCGCCACGGCGTCCACAGCCGCTGCAGCGAATCCAGCCGCTCGCCGTCCATCAGGCCGCAGACGAGTCCCGCGGCTCGGGCGCCCTGCGCTGCGCCACCTCCGCAGCAAGCTCCTCGACGAAGTCGGCCACCGCGACGTCCTTGCGCTGGTTTCCGCGCCGGGGGCGCACGGCGACCGTGCCGGCCGCGACCTCACTGTCACCGACGATCAGCTGGTAGGGCACCTTGGCCAGCTGGTGGTGGCGGATCTTGGCGCCCATCGTGTCCGGCGAGTCGTCGAGGTCGACGCGCAGGCCGCGGTGACGCAACCGCTCGACGACCGAGCGGCCGTAATCGCCGTGGCGGTCGGCGATGGGGACGACCACCGCTTGCACCGGAGCCAGCCAGGTGGGAAACGCCCCCGCGTAGTGCTCCACCAGGATCGCGAAGAACCGTTCCACCGAGCCGAACAGCGCTCGGTGGATCATGATCGGTCGGTGCTCGGCGCCGTCGTCACCCGCGTAGGCCAGGTCGAAGCGCTCCGGCAGGTTGAAGTCCACCTGAATCGTGGTCAGCTGCCAGGCGCGGCCGATGGCGTCGGTGATCTGAAAGTCGATCTTGGGACCGTAGAAGGCACCCTCGCCCTCGTCGACCACCCAGTCGAGTCCTGAGCGGTCGAGCGCCTCGCGAAGCGCGCCCTCGGCCCGCTGCCAGCCCTCGTCACTGCCGACGGTGGTGGCCTTCTCCGGACGGGTGGACAGCGCAACCCGCGAAGGTCCCTGCGTGAAGCCGAAGTCGCGGTACAGGTCCAGGGTGAAGTCGATGACGTCGTTGACCTCGTCGACGACCTGCTCGGGGGTGCAGAAGATGTGGGAGTCGTCCTGGGTGAACCCGCGAGCGCGCAGCATCCCCTGCACGGTGCCAGAGCGTTCGTAGCGGTAGACCGTCCCCAGCTCCGTCAGGCGCAGCGGCAGCTCGCGGTAGGAGCGGGTCCGCGACCGGTAGACCAGCACGTGGAAGGGGCAGTTCATGGGCTTGGGGTAGTAGCGGTCGCCAGGCTTGGACTCGCTGGCGTCCAGCTCCATCGGCGGGTACATGCCTTCGGCGTAGAAGTCCAGGTGGCCGGAGGTCTCCCACAGCAGCGAGCGCCCGATGTGCGGCGTGTAGACCGGCTGGTACCCGCGCCGCAGGTGCTCCGTGCGCGAGTAGTCCTCCATCTGCATGCGGGCCCAGGCGCCGTTGGGATGGAACAGGAACAGCCCCTGGCCCAGCTCTTCGGGCGAGCTCAGCAGCTCCAGCTCGCGGCCGAGCTTGCGGTGGTCGCGCTGGCGCGCCTGCTC
>JACCVM010000169.1 GCA_013698135.1 Euzebyaceae bacterium
TCGACGACGTCGAAGTCGGCGCGGGCCACCTCGCGACCATCGACCTCCAGCACCAGCTGATAGCCGCTGTCGGCGTATTCGAACTGCTGCTCGTCGATCTCGTCGACCACATCCTGGTTGCCGGTCAGGACCTCACGATCCAAGCCCTGGTGCACGGTCTGGCCGTGGGGGTCGACCAGGCGCCACGACTCGGTGAAGGGGCCATCAACGTTGTACCAGTTGCGGATCACGGTGAAGCCCGCGGCCACTGCGGGGGCGGAGCCGGTCAGCTCGACGCGATTGTCCAGTCCTGGCTTGATCGTCGCACCGGTTCGCATGAACAGGTCGCGGTCGACAACCTTGGCGTACTTCAACCGAGCTCCCATCAGCGGGCACGCTCCTTGCGCTTGTTGACGGCGTCGTCGATCTGGCGCCACAGGTCCTCGCGTACCTCCATCAGCGCGGCTCGCAGGTCCGACTCGCCTGAGGTAGCCACGAACGGTGCGAACTTGGGTACCCGGCACTCCAAGGTCATGTGCTGGGCGTTGGTGTCGCGCTGCTTGACGGTGAGCAGCAGTTCGGTGCCGTCGGCGGGGAAGCGGCGCAACCGCCGGTTCAACTTCGACAGCCGGTCCACCACCCGGTCGCGTTCGGCGTCGGTGAAGCCGGGGCCGAGGCGCAGCTGATCCAGGCTGGCTCGTCCCTCGTCGGCGTCGCCGTCCGGCTGGCCGGTGCCAAGGCCGAGCTCGTCGACGTCCAGCTTGCCCAGCCGCGCGTTGACCAGATCAGCCGACATGCCCGTCGACTGCTGCACCAGCTCGACGACCCGGTCCCAGTCATCGCCAGCCGCTTCCAGCTGTGAACGGTCCAGCTTGGGGAACTCTTCGAATACGTGCGGCCGCAGCTCGGTGAAGTGGCGCGCCCAGACTTGATGCGTGAGCGGTTGCATGCACTCCTCCTCATCGGGTGCCTACAGTGCTGCCCTCACAGCCCTCGCAGAAACCCGCCACCATGCCGATCCGTGTCGAGCGCAACCCGCCGCTGACCTCCCAGCTCACCGACGCCCTCGTGGAGTTGTGGACGGTGGTGTCCAACGCCGGCGGCGCCGTGGGCTTCTTCCCGCCCGTGAGCACCGACGACGTGCGGCCAACGGCCGAGGCCGCATTCGCCCGCATTGGCCAGGGCCGTGACGATCTGGCCGTGGCCTTGGAGGGTGACCGGCCGGTGGGCTTCGGGATGCTGGTCACCCGAGACTCCCCGCTGCACCGCCATTGGGCCGCCATCGAGCGATTGCAGCGCCATCCCGACTGCGGGAGGCGCGGCGTCGCCTCGCGCATGCTGGCGGAGCTGGAACAAGCCGCTCGCGACCGCGGCCTGCGCCGCGTAGAGCTGTCGGTGCGCGGGGAGACAGGCCTAGAGGCCTTCTACCTGGCACGCGGCTATGCGCTGGAGGCGGCCTTGCCCCAGCGGGTGATGCTGGAAGACGGCGTCGTCCGCGATCTGCTGGTGCTCAGCAAGGCGTTGGATCCCACGGTCGCTCCAGGTCCCCGGCTGGCGGTCCGCCGGCTGGACACGGACCTGCCCTTGCCGGCCTACGCGCGCCCCGACGACGCCGGCTTGGACCTGTACGCGCGCGAGAGGGTGCAACTCGGCCCAGGCCAGCGGGCCCTGGTGCCGACGGGGATCGCCATCGCCCTGCCCGCAGGCCATGTGGGGCTGGTGCACCCCCGCTCCGGCCTGGCCGCGCGCCACGGCATCGCGCTGGTCAACGCTCCGGGCATCATCGACGCGGGCTATCGCGGCGAGATCAAGGTCGTGGTCATCAACCTCGATCCGGCCCAGCCGGTCTCCCTGGAGCGCGGCGAGCGGATCGCTCAGCTGGTCGTGCAGCGTGTTGAGCACGTGGCGGTCGTGGAGGTCGACGCGCTGGACGCCACCGTGCGCGGCGAGGGCGGCTTCGGCTCGTCGGGGCGCTGACGCTCTGCCACCTGCCCGCCGGACTCCGGGTGCCGTAGCGGACGTGGGTGTCCGGTTTCGCACCCGCTCGGGACTGGTGGTGCTTGCGGGAAGGCGGAGTGGGACCCGCTTGCGGCCCCTGCGGCGCTGGGGCAGGATGGCCACTCGCTCCGGAGACGCTTCCGGGATACGCGGACGTGGCTCAGTGGTAGAGCACCACCTTGCCAAGGTGGGGGTCGCGGGTTCGAATCCCGTCGTCCGCTCCAGACGAAACCCCAGGCCAGGCGGGGTTTGCGGGGTTCGTGAGCGGCGTCACCTGGGCGTGTTGGCCCTCCTTGGCCCACGCTTGGCCCACACGGGCCTGCTGCTGCGCCAGCTCGTAGGTGGTCTGGAGGCCGTCTCGCAGCCGCCCGTCGAGCGACGGCAGCAGGTGGCCGTAGCGGTCGAAGGTGAGCCGGATCGTGGAGTGGCCGAGGCGTTCCTGAATCTCCTTCGCATGGGCGCCCTGGGCGATCAGCAGCGCGGCGCAGGTGTGACGCAAGTCGTGGAAGCGCAGCCGCCCGTCGAGGCCAGCAGCGGCCACCGCGGGCTTGTAGCTGCGCCGGTAGAACAACCGGCGACGCAGCGGCAGACCATGCGCTGACGAGAACACCAAGTCGTCGCGGGCGGGGTACAGCCCGAGATGCTCGCCCAGCGTCTCGCAGAGGAACCGGGGCAGCGACACCGTCCG
Organism: Euzebyaceae bacterium; assembly: GCA_013698135.1. Classification (GTDB taxonomy): domain Bacteria; phylum Actinomycetota; class Nitriliruptoria; order Euzebyales; family Egibacteraceae; genus JACCTL01. The sequence continues at coordinate 2,666 of JACCVM010000169.1, forward strand.
CCTCGCGCCCGTCTTGGTGCCCTTGAACGTCAGACGGCCGTTGACGTCCGACAGCGACTCGGCGACGTCGAGGGTGCCGCGCAGCAGGTCGACGCGAGGCACCCGCAGCGCCGCCAGCTCGCCGAACCGCAAGCCCGTGTAGGCCGCCGTGTAGACCAGCGCCCGGTAGCGCCCGTCGATGGCTTCGGCGAGCCGGGCGACCTGGGCCGCGTCGAGGAAGGTCATTTCCTGGTGTGCGGTGTCGCGGGGCAGGTCTTTGCGCGGGTCCATTGCGGCCAGCGGCGAACGGGCGATGTAGCGGTCGACCTCGGCGGAGCCGAGCACGTCGCCCAGCAGCCAGTAGCAGGACTTGACCGTGGAAGGCGCCAGGCCTTTGCCGACCATCCCGGCGACCCACCCTCGGACGTGCGCCGGCCGGATCGCGGCGACCGGCATCTCCCCGAAGTAGGGCAGCAGGTGATTGCGAAGGCGGCCGTCGATGTTCGCCCGGGTGCCGTCGGCCAGTCTGGCGGTCGACGGCAGCCACAGCTTCACGTAGTCGCCGAAGGTGCAGCGGCCGAGCGCCGGGTCGGTCCACTCGCCCCGCAGCAGGTCGACCGCGACCGTGGCCAGGAACCGCTCGGCGTCGACGACGGACCGACCCGTGCGCCGGTCCCGTGGCGGCTCGCCTGGACGCTCCACGGCCTCCCGGACCCGCTGCCCGCCGATGAGTACGCGGCCTGCCTGGCGGCTGTGGCCTCGACGTACAGCACTGGGGCCGTCGTCGCGGGGTTGCGCCTCGCGGCGTCGATCATGCCGGCGCACGGGTCGGGTGTGTCGCCATCCCGGCTGGCGGCGCTGGCCGGCGAGTTCGCCCGTCGGCAGGCGGTGGCCGCGTGACCCCCGAGGATCGCGCCTACGCCCGGGAGATGGTCGACGCCGTGGTGGACGGCCCAGCCGCTCCAGTCCGGGTAGCGCTACCGGCTGAGCCGTCCCAGTCCCGGCGGACCAGCTGGACTGCGGCGGACCTGCTGACTGCCGAGTTTCCGGCGCCTCGGTGGGCTGTGCCCGGGATCCTTGGCGAGGGCCTCAACCTGCTCGGTGGCCCGCCGAAAGTGGGGAAGTCGTGGCTGGCCCTGGACCTGGCGTTGGCGGTCGCGACCGGCGGTCTGGCGCTCGGCAGCGTGCCCGTCGAACAAGGAGAAGTTCTCTACCTGGCGCTCGAGGATCCGGCTCGGCGGATGCAGCAGCGGCTACGTGTGATCCTCGCTGACCGGTCGGTCCCGGTGGGGTTGGACGGGTTCGTCGTCGAGACGACGTGGGAGACGATAAGCGACGGCGGCCTGGACCACCTCGACGCGTGGCTGACGGAGCACCACGGCTGCCGGTTGGTCGTCGTGGATGTGCTCGCTCGCGTTCGTGGGCCGGTCACCAGCACCGCAAACCAGTACGCCGCGGACTACGCGGCGATCTCGTCCCTGAAGCTGATAGCTGACCGGCACGGCGTCGCTTTCCTGGTCGTGCACCACACGCGCAAGTCAGCCGCCGACGACTTCGTCGACGAGATCTCGGGCACTCATGGGCTCGCCGGCGCGTCCGACACAGTCCTGAAGCTGCGGCGCGCGCGAGGCAGCGCTGACGCGGTGCTTCAGGTCACCGGTCGGGACGTCGCGGAGGCGGAGCATGCGCTGCGCCTCGACGCGAGCAACGGCACCTGCAGGCTGCTGGCGGGACCAGCCGCCGACTATGATCTGGGTGACACCCGCCGGCGGATCGTGTCACTCCTGCGCGATTCCGGGGGGTCGTTGACGCCGAAGGTGATCGCCGAGCGGTTGGGCCTGGAGGCCGCAACCGCGCGGCAAACGGTGCGACGGATGTCCCTCGACGGCCAGCTGACCACCGACGGATCGGGCCGTTACACGGCGCCTCCCGTGTTCCCTGTCACCCCTGTCACTGTGTCACTCCCCCTCGGTGACACCAGTGACAGCAGTCACCAGAGTGACACCAGTGACATGGGTGACAGGGACATAGAGGGAGGGTCGTGGTGACGGGTGAGCCGGCTGACCTGGCAGCCGCTGTCGCCTCGGGTTACCGCTGCCCTGACTGCGACGCCGACGCCGCGCTGCGCGAAGTTCGGCCGCTTGTCTACGTCCTCGACGTGGCGCACGACGACACCTGCCCGACGTTGGCTCGCCTGGAAGGCGACGCACGGTGACGGCGTGTTCAACGACCACAGTTCCCGCGCGCGCTTCGTCTCCTCGGCGCGCCGCGCGGCGGCCGGATCGGGTGCTGACCCCGGTCCGGCCAACCTTGTTCCAGCGGGCCGGTGCCGCATGAGCGGTTGTAGCGCCGTGACGGTCCATCGCGCCGACGGCACCAGCACCGTCATGCCGCCGTACACCCCCGAGCAGGCAGCGAACGCGAAAGCGGGGCAGCTGGCGGACACGCCACGTCGCCGCTGCGAAGCCTGCAACGGCCGCCTGCCCATCGGCGCCACCGTTCGACGTCGCTGGTGCGCCAGCTGCAACGGCAGCACCGTCCGACAGCAAGCCAATCAGCGCAAGGAGCAACCATGACCAGCACCGAAACGACGCCGTTTGTGGCCATCCTCGGCACCGTCAGCTACATGGCCGGCGCCACGTTCGCGACCGCGACGTTCGGCGAGACGTTGCTGCTCGACGAGCGGCAAGCGGACCGCCTGCTGGACCTGGGAGCAGTCCGCCCTTGGCACCCGGGCGATCCCGACCCCGTCGAACCTGGTGTGAGGCTGGGGCTGCCGCCGGCACCGCCCGTGAGGGCCGACGAGGCGCCCGCCGTGAGCCCGGCTCCCACATCGGACGCCGAGCAGAAGCTGCGAGCCCTGTACGGCGATCCCAGGGACGACGAACAGCTGCAGGAAGGCCTCGCGGAGTTCTACGCGCGCCGCCAGCGCGAGGCGGAAGAGGACGCCGCCAGCACCCGCCGGCTGCAGCCCTGGACCAGCGAACACGCCGAACTGAAGGCCGAGCTGCTGCGGTCATGGGAAGCCGAGCGACGCGTGCAGCAGCGTGAGGCCGACGGGCGTGACCGGCGGGCAGCCGCCGTGCGAGCCCAGCAGCAGCAGGCGGTCGAGGCCGAGCTGCAATCGATGACCACCATGGAGGCGCGCTGAAGATGACCGAGCCCATGAGCACCGAGGCGCCCACTGACCTGCTGCCGGTCGACTCGTGGCCTCTGGATCCGGCCACCGACTTGGAAGGCTGGCAGCGGGAGCTGATCCTGGCCGAGGCGGTCGACGACGGGCGCATCGCGGCGTCCAGCGTTCCCGGCTGGCGTAAGCACTTGCGCGACAACCCGGACGCAGGTGCGCAGGTGCTCGGGCGGCTGTCCGCGCCTCCTGACGCGCTCAGGGGCGCCTAAGTTGCCGTACAAGGATCCCGCGAAGCAGCGGGAAGCAAAGCGCAACAGCGCTCGCAAGCGGCGCCGCGAAAAGCGTCTACACGCTGCCGCTGAGCGAGCCGTCGCTGCGAAGGCCAGTTCCACTCCCGGAGGGCCAGCAGGCCCCGGTTCGCCGAGGGTTGCGGGTGGAACCGGAGACGGGCTGCCGAGCCTGGCGAAGGTCGCCAGCACCGCGTGGGCCGAGCTTGAAGCGGTGCTGGCGAATGAACCGCCCGACCTGTCACGTGCCCGTGTCGTCGCCCGCCTGGCCGAAGTCAGCTCGAGCCTGGTTGAGCGTGCCGCGCTCGAGCAGCGGGTGCTCGACCTCGAGGCCGTGCTCGGCGACGACGGCGGGCCGCTGCTGAGGTCGGTCAAGTGACCTCGCGGGGCCGGGCCAAGCGCATGCGGGATATGGAGGACGAAGTCGAGCGGCGCCGCTCGCCGCGGCTGCGCGCGTGGGCGCCGTCGACCCACCCGGAACGCCGCGCCGAGCTGGCCCGCAACTACTTGGAGGTGATCGCGGTCCACGGCGACCACGGCCCCGAGGCGCGGGCAGCCGGCGAGGAGTTCATGGCCGCGATCGAGGTGCTGGAAGCCCGGCACCGCGAGCACCAGGAGCCGCCGGATCCCCCCGACTGAGGCGCCCTGACCACCGATTCCCATGATCTACGTCGAGCGTTGGAACATCACCTCGAGATGGGATATTTGTGGCGGCCTTAGGTCTCCGCCGAGACGCTGAACTCCCTGAGAACCCCAGTGGTCAGGTGGCCCCCTGCCGCCTTCACGAGCTCTTCCAGGTCCGCCAGCCGGGAGAACGTGATCACGCGGCAGCTCTCGGGAAGGGGCTGAACCATTGCGCGGAACACGGGCCGCCCCAACTCCCGCAAAGCTTGGTCGAGCCGGTCGTCTGGGACGACGAGAAACAGTGGGATGTTGATGTTGGGCTGGAGAGCCAGCAGGTCCGCCATGCGGAGCAGCCCGGAGTAGATTGAGGTCGTCGCTTCCACCTCGAACGCGGCATCGACACGGTTTCGATGCAGCCACATGATGTCGATGTGCCGGATCGTGCGGTTCGTGGCCTCATCGAACTGGGGAGGGAGTTCGGTTGTGACTCCCTGCAGGTCCGAGAGCCGGATGCCATGCTCGTTGACCTTGCTCTGATCGTCAGGTGTCACCCAGGGAGTCTCTCCGAGTAGTCGACCGATTCGGAGCAGCCTCGCCTGGACGCGAACATGATCGCTCACGTCAGACTCGACGACGTGTCCATCTGGAGTTGGTCGCGCCACCGTGGAAGTTACGGGAGTGTCAGCTACCTCTTGGTCCTCGATGTCGTCCGGAACGGTTACCTGGCCCAGCGAACTCGCGAGCCCGGAACGGGGTCTGTAATCGAGTTGCCGCGTGGTCAGTTCGCGTCGCTCTGGAGAGGCCGCCCACCCGCGGAGCACTTCAACGAGCGTGTCACCGACGTCCTTCGGCCATTCATTCCCGCTGCCTTGAACTAGCCAGGGTGGCATCTGCTGCAGGCTGTCCCTCAACCGGTCAATCGGCAGTGCCTCCTCAAGATCCAGTCGGATAATGGGCTCGGCCGGAACCTTGATCGAGAACGCATCGCCATACGGACCGTCGTTGATCTGCCGCGGCCTGTCCGTAGCCCGAAGCACAGCGGGGAATCCGACGCGCGCCACGAAGCAGACGATGCGGTCCCCCTGCTGTAACTCCCTTGTGAGCTTGCGGTTTCGCGTTGCGAACCAAGCTGCGGTGTCTGGACCCTGCTGTGAGATGGCCCACGTATCGGCTGTGAACAGGTTGATCCAATAACGGAACGCCTCCGCATCCGTCCCGTCAGTGGGCGGCTGATCGCTCACCCTGCCCCCGGCTGCTCAGCATCGCTGCTCGTCTCGATTCAACTCGCGGAGGACGTCACGGTTGTCACCGAAGAGGGCACCCGCCTCCGCGAAAACAGCAGTCACGGGCGTTGCCTTTCAGTGGAGCCAAGGAGGCTGGGCCGCGGCAACCCTTACAGACGGCGGCTGCGGTGACAAGGCCCCTAGCTGGTCCGGGGCAAGGTCGGGGCAAGGCGGAGCCCTGCAGAGGAATCGGATTTACACTGAGCCACTACGGTGCGGGGTGACCGCCGGGCGGCCCACGAACACGCAGCACCCGAACCGAGATGCATCACTCCGGGTTCCCCAGGTCACCCCTGCCACGTTGGCGCGAAATCGGAGCGGCCGAAGCCCGCCCGCAACCCGGGGGGGGGCGGTTTATCCCCCCGCCCCCATGCCGGTCCGCTCGGGGCGCTGGAGGGCCTGGGCGATGCAGCGGGGGCAGCCTGAGACGGCCGGGGTGAGCAGCGTCAGGTCCTGAGTCGTTCCGCACCCGGCGCATCGCTGATCGTTCATTTCGCGAGTGTGGCAGCCGAGGCACCGTCCGCCAACGAACCGGCACCGGCGACGTCCTGACCTGGGGTGTAACAGAATCTCTAGATTCTGTGATACACTGGCGTCACGGATCGGACCCAGGAGACAGTCGTGAACCTCACCGCCTACTGCCGAGTGTTAACCCAACGCCAAGAGGACGAAGGGCTGTCCCTGGAAGCGCAGGAAGCGGCGATCCGCCGCTGGGCCAAGGCCCACGGCCACCGGATCGTCAGCGTCCACCGTGACGCCGTCAGCGGCACCAGGGACCTGGAGGGCCGCGAGGGCCTCAGCCGGGCGCTGGCCGAGGTGCAGGCCGGGCAAGCCGAAGGGGTGGCGGTCTGGAAGCTGGACCGGGTCGCACGCGACCTGATGGTGCAGGAGGCGGTCCTGCGCGACGTGTGGAGGATGCGCGACGGCCACGGCGAGTTGTTCTCCACGGTCCCGAGCGAGGCCAACCTGCGCGACGATCCGGAGGACCCGGGCCGGCGCCTAATGCGGCAGGTGTTCGGCGCCATCGCGGACTACGAACGCTCCACGATCGCGCTGCGGCTGCGTCAGGGACGCCACCACAAGCGCCTCAGGGGCGGCTACATCGGCGGCGCACCCCGCTATGGCCTACAGGCGCAGGACCGCGAGTTGGCCTCACACGACGCCGAGGGCGAGGTTGCCGAGCACATCGCCGCTCTCCGGGCCGAGGGCCTGTCCTACCGCGCCATCAGCGACCTGCTCAACACGGAGCGGGTGCCGGCCAAGCGTGGCGGCCAGTGGCATCCGCAGACCGTGGCGCGCGTCGCCCGCTGGCAGGCGCAAGCCGCAGGCTGAACCGGCGACGCGGCAACACGGACGGGTCGGGGCGGGTCCACAACACCGCCTGGCCCGCGTTGGAACCGAAACCGGGACAGGCCGATTATCTCGGACATGGGCCGGCGTGAGGGCCCCAAGGAGGGCTACGTTCTACTGGACAAACTGAGGGGACGTGGCAACAGGTGCCCCTTCATCATCTACGCCGCGTCTCGGAAGGCTGAGCATTTCGACGAATCCGTCCGACGGGGCGCGCTTGGATGCACGAACAGGCCGAAGGAGCTTATGCAGATGGCCTTGAGCGCCCTGAGGGCTTCAACGACCGCCGCCGGTTGAACGTCACCCGCCCGCGTCGAGATTCGCAACTAACGCCGGCAGCGACCGGGTGCAGGCGACGGCTCTGGGGACGAGGAGATGCTTCACTCGACCGCCTTCGCTTCTTCTCGGGGTTGATGGACCGGGCGGCACGTGAAGGTTGGGCTTTGATCGTGCTCGACTTGGGCCTGGACACCACCACGCTGATGGGCCGGTTCACCGCCAACCTGTTCGCGAACATCGCCGAGCTGGAACGCGGGATGATCGCCGAGCGGACCAGCGCCGCCCTGCAGGCCGCCAAGGCGCAGGGAAAGCGTCTGGGGGTCGGCAACAGGGTCCTCGACCCGCAGCTGCTGCAACGCATCGTCAACATGCACCAGGCAGGCGAAGGCCTCACCGCGATCGCCAACCGGCTGAACGACGAAGGCGTGCCGACGTCCCGAGGCGGCAGCAAGTGGTGGCCCTCCACCGTGAAGGGCGCGCTCGAGTCCGACCGGCTCGACCGCGAAGCCGCCGCCCTACGAGCCCGCCACGTCAGCTGAGCAACAACACGTCCCGGCCCGGGTCGACAACACGGCCCGCGCCGCGATGGAACCAAGATCGGGACGGGTCTGGACCGCGCCGGGGACTCGCGGTCAGGTTCGCCTCGTCAGTCCCCGGAGCCGGTGATGCGCGAGTCGTCGCTCCACGACGGGTTGGTGCCCTTGGGCCGCCACTCCCCGACGCCGACCAGCTGAAGGTGCGCCGCCGCATGAGTGGATGCGGACAGGGCCTGGCGCAGCCGCGCTCCTGCCCGCGCCGCGAGCACGAGACCCTCGTCGGCCATCTGCAGGACCTCCGGGCCCGCCTTGGCGTAGTGCAGGAGGCGCCGCTCCACCTCCACCAGCACGAGGTCGAGGGCGCTCAGCAGCTCGCTGTTGGGCAGCTCCCCGACCGCCCGCAGCTCGGCCAGCACCCGCCCGGTATCAGGTGGCCCCCCCGCCTCAGACTCGGCCATGCTGCGCTCCTTCATCTCGTCGCCGTCCGGCGGAGCCTACGCATGGTGGACACGCGCTT
>JACCVM010000200.1 GCA_013698135.1 Euzebyaceae bacterium
GCGACCGCGTCGGCTCGCTGCTGCTCGGCCTCTACAACGCCGAGGGAAAGCTGCACTTCATCGGCCACTGCTCGGGCTTCGGCGACGCCGACCGCGTCGCGCTGCTGGAGCGGCTGCGCCGTCACGAAGTGGACACCTCCTTCGGTGAGGACGTCCGCCAGCCCGGCGGGCCCAGCCGCTGGAACGCCGGCAAGGACCTGACGTGGGTGGCGGTTCGTCCCGAGCTGGTGTGCGAGGTCAGCTACGACCAGCTGACCGGCGACCGGTTCCGCCACGCCACCCGCTTCGAGCGCTGGCGTCCCGACAAGGATCCGCAGCAGTGCCTACTCGACCAACTCGAGCGCCCGCAGGGTCCGGGCTTCGCCGACATCGTGGTTACGTGATGGGCGCCTCCGGTGCTGGACGCGGCCGGTGCTGGACGAGATCTCCTGGACAGCGGAGCGGATAGAAGGGTTGGTCACACTATGAGGACCAACCCTTCTATCCATTGGGGCACCGCTCCAGCGCGAGCCTGGCGCGTGTGGTCAGCGGCGAGGCCGGCGCGCGTTCGCGCCCGCCTCCCAACGCGGCCGGATGGCGTCGGCGAACCCAGGAGCAAGCCATTCCGGCAGGACGGCGGGATCCCGCCGGCGGATGGTCAACCATGCGGCGTCCACGCGGGGCACCGGCCGGAACGCGCGGCGGTCGACGCGCTCACCCAGGTCGAACGACCACCATGGTGCCCACGCGGCCGAGTGCAGCGACGTCGGTGGTTGAGTCGCGCGCTTGCGAGCAACCTCCGCCTGCAGCAGCAGGTCGGCGCGTCGCAAGGCGCCGGCGGGATCGTCGAGCAGTCGTGACAGCAGCGCCGTGGTCAACCCGAACGGCGGGTTGGCGACAACCCGGTAGGGCATCAGCGGCCAGCGCACTCGGCGAAGGTCCGCCGGCTGGACCGTCACCCGCGCCGCCACGCCTGCCCGCGAGATGGCAGCGCGCAGCTCGCGCTGCATCGCTGGGTCACGTTCCACGGCCAGCACGCGCGCTCCGGCCAAGGCCAACGGCACGGTCAGCGCCCCCGCACCTGCTCCCACGTCAACGACGAGCTCGTCGGCGCGCAGGTCCAGCCGCGGCAACAGCCGTTCGACGACCCCGCCGTCAGCGAGGAGGTTCTGGCCGTACTCGCGACGTCGCTGGTCGCGCGGTGTCCGCCTTCGCGCGGACACGGACACGCACCGTCAGGATGCTCATGATCGCGACAGCCTAGCGCTCAAGTAGCGAAGTGGTAGCGCACCATGTCAGCGCCATCGACCGCCGAGGCCGCGACGCCGTGACAGCGGCGCGGCGGCGCGGCGCGGCGGCCTGGGTCAGGCCTGGGCGGCGACGGCGGCCCCCGCCTCCTCGTTGGGAACGGGGGTGGTCTGCAGCGGACGGAAGAGCCGGCCGCCTTCGGCCCAGAGGACCAATCCAAGGGCAACGCCGGCGTAGATCATCGCGCCGACCGACAGCGGCAGCACCGTCCCATCGAAGGCCCGGTCGAGCACGGCGCCGAGCACCGCCCCGGCGGACAGCTGCACGGCGCCGACGACCGATGATGCGGTCCCGGCCAGCCGTCCCATGGGTGCCATGGCGATGGTGTTGAAGTTGGGGATCAGCAGCGCCTGCAACGACAGCAGCATGGCCATCATCGCGATGAAGACGGCCAGCGGCGGCCTGCCGCCGGTGGCCAGTGACACGATGAACAGCGCGAGCGCCGCCGCGGCGTACCCGATGAGCACTCCGTGCGTCAGCTGGCGCGTGCCCACCCGGCCGACCATGCGGGCGTTGGCCAGCATCGCCGCTCCCATGACGGCAGCGAGGCCACCGAACAGCAGCGGGAAGTTCGCCGCCTGCCCGAAGGTGTCGCCGAAGATGATCTCGGCGCCGCCCAGGTAGGAGGCGAACACCCCGTACAGTGAGGCCATCGCCAGGGTGTAGCCGACGGTTCGTCGGTCCGAGACCACCACCCGCGCCCCCCGCAGCACCGAACCGAACCGCAGCGGCCTGCGGTGCTCCGGGCGCAAGGTCTCCGGCAGGCGGACCGCCCACACCCCCATGACGACGGCGGCGAACGCGCAGCCGGCGAACAACCAGCGCCACGAGACAGCCGCAGCCACGGCCGCGCCGAGCGTCGGGGCGAACACCGGCACGACGATGAACACGGCCATGATGAACGACATCGCCCGCGACATCTGCTCGCCCTCGAAGGTGTCCCGGATGACGGCCAGCGTGACCACCCTCGGTCCGGCCGCGCCCAGTCCCCAGACGAACCGGCTAGCCAGCAGCAGCGGCAGCGTCGGCGACAAGGTGGCCGCCAACGCCCCAACGGCGTACACCCCGTAGCCCAGATACAGCGTGGCCCGGCGTCCGTAGCGGTCGGCCAGCGGTCCGTAGCCGAGCTGGCCCAACGCCAGACCCAGGAAGTAGGCGGTCACCAATCCCGCCACGGCGGTGGAGTTCGCGGCCAGACCCAGGTCGCGGCGCATGGCGGGGAAGGCCGGCAGCATCAGGTCGATGCCGAGCGCCGACAAGGCCATCGACAGCGCCAGCAGCGCGGTGAACTCGCGACGTCCCAGTTGCTTTCGAAGGCGAGTGGCCGAGCCAGCGGCCGTCATCACGTTGCGGTCATGGAGCGTCGGTGCCCTGCCCGCCCGGAAAGGCGTCGGCCGGATCGAGCTTGCGCAGCGCGGCCCGGCAGATGCCCTCAAGCTGGCGCACCTGCTCGGGGGTGAGCTGGTCGAACAGGTGCTCGCGTACGGCTCCGACATGACCTGGCGCCGCCTCGGCGAGGACCCTGAAGCCGGCGTCGGTCAGCACCGCCAACAGACCGCGCCGGTCGGAGGGGCACTGCTCCCGGCGCACCCACCCGGCCTCCTCGAGGCGCGCCACGGCATGGGAGATGCGGCTCTGCGACGAGTTGGTCAGCTCGGCCAGCGAACTCATCCGCAGGGCACACCTCGGCGACTCCGACAGCATGGCCAGGATCATGTAGTAGGCGTGGGGAAGGCCGGCGTCGCGCTGCAGCTGGCGGTCCAGTGCGGCATGCAACAGCGCCGAGGTCGCCAGGAAGGCGCGCCACGCCCGCTGCTCGTCGGCGTCCAGCCAGCGGTCGTCGCTCATCGGGCCACTGTAACGAGGGACATCTTGAACGCTCATCCTTCTCGCGATAGCATGGTGTTGCTTGAACGTTCAACTTTAACTCGCAAGGAGCGTCCCATGCCGGTTCACCGCCTCAACCATGCCGTGCTGTATGTCCGAGACGTCGAGCGCAGCGTCGCCTTCTACACCGATGCGCTGGGCTTTCGTCCTGTCCCGCTCGCGGACGGCTTGCGTGGGGCGGCCTTCCTGCAGGCACCCGCCTCCAGCAACGACCACGACCTGGGGCTGTTCGAGGTCGGCCAGCAGGCCGGCGCCTCGACGGCGGGGCGGAGCACCGTCGGCCTGTACCACCTGGCCTGGGAAGTCGAGACGCTGAACGACCTGGAGGAGATCGCAGGCAGGCTGGCCGAGCTCGGGGCGCTCGGCGGCGCGTCGGATCATGGCACCACCAAGGCGCTGTACGCCCCCGACCCTGATGGCAACGAGTTCGAGGTCTGCTGGCTGGTCCCAGCCGATCTCATCACGCCGGAGGCGTTGGAGGCGCGCGCCCGCATCGACCACCTCGACATCGCCAGCGAGAAGGCCCGGTACGGCGCCGACACCCCCGGCGGCATCGGCATCTCCCGCCTCGCGTCGGTCTGAACCGGTTCGAAGGACGCCCGCGCCGGCACGGTCTTGATCCCATCGAACTCTGGGTGCCGCGACGTTGTCGCCGCTGCGTTGACAAAGTCGCGGGACCCAGGTCGGAAACTCGGTGTGGCCGTTGGCCACTCGATCTCGGGTGGGAACTTTGGGGCTCAGCAGCCCGTCGAAAGGATGGACGCGGCGATAGGAATCTGTGATGTGGCCGAGGTTGACGGTAGTTGGGTTCCTCGTCGTCCTTCTGGCGCTGGGAGGCGGCGAGATGGCCCAGGCCTCCTGTGCCGGCCCCTTCAAGTCGTTCGCGCGGGACGCCAATCAGGTCTTCCTCGGCACGGTCAGCGCCGAGCGTCGGGGGTACACACAGTTCATGGTCGAGCAGGTGTGGCGGGGGCCAGACCTTGCGCCTCAGGTGTGGCTGCTCAGCGGCACGCCTCAGGCGCCGTGGCCCATCAACCTGGTGCTGCGCACTGCCAGTCCGGGCGATGCCGATCTCGTAGCGGGCCGTCGCTACGTGGTGGCCACGGAAGGCGGAGACCGGTTCCACACCAACGCGTGCATCGTCCAGGAGGCTGATCAGCGGTTGATCGCCGCGCTGGCGCCTGAGGACCCCCGGGAGCCGGTGTCC
>JACCVM010000272.1 GCA_013698135.1 Euzebyaceae bacterium
GGCCATGGCCCGCCAGCCTGAGGCTGCCGGCATGGTCCGCACCACGATGTTCCTGGGCATCGCCTTCGTCGAGGCGCTCGCGCTGTTCGGCTTCGTCCTGTCCTTCATCGTCTAGTCCGGCGACCCCAAGGAGACAACGCCATGCAGGTGGTCGCCACCATCTTCGTGCTCGCCACGGAGGCAGGGGAGGAAGCGTCAGGGCTTGACCTTGTGCTGCCCGACACCGCCGAGCTGATCTGGGGCCTTGTCGGCTTCGCGCTGCTCATGGTTGTGATGGTCAAGAAGGTCTTCCCGGCGCTCAACAAGATGCTGGACGAGCGTCAGGCGAAGATCCAAGGCCAGATCGAGGAGGCCGAGTCGCAGCGTCAGGAGGCCGAGCAGCTGCGCCGCCAGTACGCAGAGCAGCTGGCTGACGCGCGCGGCGAAGCCAACGCCATCGTCGAGCAGGCGCGCTCCGACGCCGAGCGCGTGCGCGCGGACGTGACCTCGCGCGCGGAGGAGGAGGCCAACCAAATCCGAACGCGCGCCCGCGAGGACGCGGATGCCGAGCGTGGCCGCGTGATCCAGGACCTTCGCGGGCAGGTCGCCACGCTGTCGGTGGACCTTGCCTCGCAGATCGTGCAACGCGAGCTCGACCCAGAGCGACACCGTGCCCTGGTCGATCAGTACATCAACGAGCTATCGGGGATGAACTGATGCCCGTGGCCACGCAGCGAAGGCGATAGGCGATGCCGAAGATCTCGCTCACCGCGGGCGATGTCGTCGGGGGCTACGCCACGGCGATCGTGGCGGGGGCGACGGCAGAGGACGCGCTGGACCGCGTCGCCGACGAGCTGTTCCGCTTCGCCAGGACCGTCGAAGGCAGTCCCGAGCTCGGTCAGCGCCTCGGCGACGAGGGCGCCGACCTACCCGCCCGCCTGGCGCTCGTCGACGAACTGTTGGCGGGGCGGGCGCATCCGCAGACGCTGGCCGCCCTGGCCTACGTCGTGCAGTCGGGGCGGGGTCGCCAGCTGGTGGCCATCGCCGACGCCGTGGTGGAGCAGGCGGCGACCGAGCGCGGCCGCTCCGTGGCCGAGGTGCGCTCCGCGGTCCCGCTCGACGACGAGCAGACCGGGCGTCTGGCCACGGCGCTGTCGCAGGCCAGTGACCGCCAGGTCGACGTGATGGTGATCGTCGATCCCGACGTGGTCGGCGGCCTGGTCGTCAAGATGGGGGACACCGTCATCGATGGCAGCGTCGCGCGGCGGTTGTCGGAGCTGCGCCTGCGCCTCGCCGGTGCTTGAGCACGAAGTGACAAGGACGAGCACATGACTGACCTGAGCATCTCCCCGGAGGACATCACCAGCGCCCTGCGCGCCAGGCTCGGCGACTACGCCTACCAGCCGCAGCGCGAGCAGGTCGGGCGCGTGATCGAGTCGGGCGACGGCATCGCCCGGGTCTCCGGCCTGCCCGAGGTGATGGCCAACGAGCTGCTGGACTTCGGGGTCGGCCACGATGGGCGGCGCCTGTTCGGCCTGGCCCTGAACCTCGACGAGCGCTCGATCGGTGCGGTGCTGTTGGGTGAGGCCTCCGGCGTGGAGGAGGGCGACGAGGTCAAGCCCACCGGCGAGGTGCTGTCCGTCCCTGTGGGGGACGCCTACCTCGGCCGCGTGGTGGACCCCCTCGGCCGACCGCTGGACGGCAAGGGGCCGCTGGCCGAGGACCGGCTCGACGGCCGCCGTGGCCTGGAGGTCCAGGCACCCGGCGTGGTCGACCGCCAGCCCGTGAAGGAGCCATTGCAGACGGGCATCAAGGCGATCGACGCGATGACCCCGATCGGGCGCGGTCAGCGCGAGCTGATCATCGGCGACCGCCAGACGGGCAAGACCGCGGTGGCGATCGACACCATCATCAACCAGCGTGAGGACTGGGCCACGGGCGACCCGAAGCAGCAGGTCAAGTGCATCTACGTCGCGATCGGCCAGAAGGGCTCGACCGTCGCGGAGATCGTCAACCGCCTCGACGAGGCGGGGGCGCTGGAGTTCACCACCGTCGTGTCAGCTCCTGCGTCCTCACCGGCGCCGTTCCAGTACATCGCTCCCTACGCCGGTGCCGCCATCGGCGGGTACTGGATGTACAAGGGCGAGCACGCGCTGATCGTCTACGACGACCTGTCCAAGCAGGCCGACGCCTACCGCCAGTTGTCGCTACTGCTGCGCCGCCCTCCGGGCCGCGAGGCCTACCCGGGCGACGTGTTCTACCTGCACTCGCGGCTGCTGGAGCGCGCGGCCAAGCTGTCCGATGAGCTGGGCGGAGGGTCGCTGACGGCGCTGCCGATCATCGAAACCAAGGGCGGTGACGTCTCGGCGTTCATCCCCACCAACGTCATTTCCATCACCGACGGCCAGATCTACCTGGAGACCGACCTGTTCTTCCAGGGGGTGCGCCCCGCCATCAACGTCGGCATCTCGGTGTCCCGCGTTGGCGGCAACGCGCAGATCAAAGCCATGAAGTCGGTGTCGGGCACCATGCGACTCGACCTCGCGCAGTACCGCGAGCTGGAGGCGTTCGCCCAGTTCGGCTCGGAGCTTGACCGGGCCTCGCAGGCGCAGCTGGACCGCGGCGTGCGGGTGGTCGAGATCCTCAAGCAGCCCCAGTTCCAGCCGGTCTCCGTCGAGGACCAGGTGGTCACGATCTGGGCGGTCTCCAACGGCAAGCTCGACGACGTGCCGGTCGCTGACATCAGGCGTTTCGAGACCGAGCTGCGCGAGCACCTGCACAGCCGTTCCGGCGACCTACTGGACTCGATCCGGTCCAAGGGCACGCTGGACGACGATGCCCGAGACCAGCTCGACAAGGTCACCGACGACTTCCGCAGCTCGTTCGAGACCTCGCAGCCGTCGGAGGATCGCGAGCCGGGCCACACCGAAGATCTCGCCACCCTCGACCCCGACGGGACCGACCGCGAGGGCGGCCCGCGCGACGACGACCAGGGCGACGACGACCAGGGCGACAGCGGCGGGGACGACGCCGGCCGGAACGACGCCGGCAACCAAGCCGGTCCGATCGCCGACACCGACGCCCAACCGACTCCCTAACCCACCGAAGCCGCCGAGGCCGCCGAAAGGGAAGCACCAGCCGCATGCCAGGAACGGGAGAGCTCCGCGTCCTCCGTCGCCGGATCCGCAGCGTCAGCTCGACGCAGAAGATCACCAGAGCGATGGAGCTGATCGCGGCGAGCCGGATCAACCGGGCTCGTCAGGCGGTCGAGACGGCGCGCCCGTACGCCGAGATGATCACCCAGGTCATCCGCGATCTTGCGGCCTCCAACGAGGTGGCCGACCACCCGCTGCTGGCGCCGCACGACTCGATCGACCGGGTCGCCATCGTGGTGATCACCTCCGACCGTGGCCTGGCCGGCGCCTACAACACCAACGTGCTGCGCCGGGCCGAACGGCTGGCCACCGAGGAGCGCAACGCAGGCCGCGAGGTCGTCGTGTACGCGCTGGGCCGCAAGGCCGAGGTCTACTTCCGTTACCGCGGCCAGGATCCTGAGCGGACCTGGACCGGCATCGCCGACCGGCCCGCCTACAGCGACGCGCAGGACGTCGGCCGCACGGTCATGGACGCCTACGCCGAAGGCCGCGTCGACCGGGTGTGGTTGGCCTACACCGACTTCAAGTCTGCCCTGACCCAGGTCAGCGCCACGGCGCAGCTGCTGCCAGTCGACCCGCGAGCGTTCTCCGGCGGCCAGGCCTTCCCGCCGCAGTTCCTGTTCGAGCCGGGCCCGGATGACATCCTGGAACGCCTGATCCCGCGCTACGTCGAGCAGCGCGTGTACGCGGGTCTGCTGGAGGGAGCCGCGTCCGAGCACGCCAGCCGGCAGCGCGCGATGAAGGCCGCCACCGACAACGCCGGCGACATCATCGAAGCGCTGACCCGCGAGGCGAACCGCGCGCGGCAGGCCGCCATCACCACCGAGATCTCCGAGATCGTCGGTGGGGCCGAAGCCCTGTCGGGCAAGTCCTAGGAGCGACAGCCATGACTGACACCACCAATAGCCGCACGGCGGGCGGCGCCGTCGCCGCCGGGGGCGACCGCAACGGACAGGACCAGGAACGCCTCGAGGGGCGGATCCTGACGGTCGTCGGCCCCGTCATCGACGTCGAGTTCCCGCCCAACTCGCTGCCGGAGATCAACTTCGCCCTCAAGTTCGACCGCACCATCGAGGGCGAGAGCCGCACGTTGACGGCCGAGGTCGCTCAGCACATCGGTGACCGGGTGGCCCGTGCCATCGTCATGCAGCCGACCGACGGCGTCCGGCGCGGCACGGCAGTGCGCAACACCGGCGCCCCCATCTCGGTGCCCGTCGGTCCGGGCATCCTCGGTCACATCTACAACGTGCTCGGCGAGGCGCTCGATGTCGACCCCGCCAGCATCAACGCCTCGGACTACTGGCCAATCCATCGCGACCCGCCGCCGTTCGACGAGCTCGAGCCGCAGGCCAAGATGTTCGAGACGGGCATCAAGGTGATCGACCTCGTCGAGCCCTACGTCGAGGGCGGCAAGATCGGGATGTTTGGCGGCGCCGGCGTCGGCAAGACGGTGGTCATCCAGGAGATGATCCAGCGTGTCGCCGAGCAACACGGCGGCGTGTCGCTGTTCGCCGGCGTTGGCGAGCGCACCCGTGAGGGCAACGACCTGGTGCTGGAGATGGAGGAGTCCGGCGTTCTGGAGAAGACCGCGCTGGTGTTCGGCCAGATGGACGAGCCGCCTGGCGTGCGCCTGCGGGTCGCCCTGTCCGCGCTGACCATGGCCGAGTACTTCCGCGACGTCGAGCGCCAGGACGTCCTGCTGTTCATCGACAATATCTTCCGCTTCGTGCAGGCTGGCTCCGAGGTGTCGACACTGCTGGGCCGCATGCCGTCCGCGGTCGGCTACCAACCGACCCTGGCCAACGAGATGGGTCAGCTGCAGGAGCGGATCACGTCGACCAAGGGTCGCTCGGTGACGTCACTGCAGGCGGTGTACGTGCCGGCCGACGACATCACCGACCCGGCCCCGCACGCCACCTT
>JACCVM010000015.1 GCA_013698135.1 Euzebyaceae bacterium
GCCGAGGGCGGCGCGAGTGGGGGCGGCGCGAGCGCGGGCGCCACCGCGGGCGAGCCGCTGAAGGTGGCATTCGTGTACGTGGGGCCGGTAGGTGACGCCGGATGGACTTACCGCCACGACGTCGGCCGCCAAGAGCTTGAGGAAGCGCTTGGCGACCGGGTCGAGACCACGTTCGTGGAGAGCGTGCCGGAGGGCCCGCAGTCCGAACGGACCTTCGAAGACCTCGCCCGCCAAGGTAACAAGCTGATCTTCGGCACCAGCTTCGGCTACATGGATCCGATGATGGCCGTGGCCGAGAAGTTTCCCGATGTGGTGTTCGAGCACGCCACCGGCTTCAAGACGGCCGAGAACCTGGGCACCTACTTCGGTGCCGCCGAGGAGGGCCGCTATCTGGAGGGCATGGCCGCGGGCGCCGCCAGCGAGTCCGGAAAGCTCGGCTACGTCGCCGCCTTCCCGATTCCCGAGGTGTTGCGGGGCATCAACGCCTACACGCTCGGCGCCCGGTCGGTAAACCCCGACGCCACCGTCCGGGTCGTGTGGACCTCGACGTGGTTCGGTCCCGAGATCGAGAAGCAGGCCGCCGAGAGCCTGCTCGACGCCGGCGTGGACGTCATCGGCCAGCACCAAGACACCCCCGCGCCGGGAGAAGCCGCCCAGGCGGCCGGCGCCAAGTGGACCGGCTACAACTCCGACATGGAGGAGTTCGCGCCCGAGGCCTGGCTCACCGCCACCCAGTGGGACTGGGGCCCGCACTACATCGACACGGCTGAGAAGGTCCTCGACGGGTCCTGGGAAAGCACGCAGTACTACGGCAACATGGCCGACGGCCTGGTGACCCTTGCGCCCTTCGGCCAGTCCGTCGGCGACGACATCAGGGCGCAGATCGAGGAGCGGATGGCGGAGCTGCGCGACGGCGAGTTCGCGCCCTTCACCGGCCCGGTCAACGACCAGTCCGGCGAGGAACGCATCGCCGAGGGCGAGCAGCCGCCGCTGGAGGACCTGCTGTCGATGGACTACTTCGTCGAAGGTGTCGACGGCGAGATTCCCGAGCAGTAGCGGTCGGTGTCGGGACAGTCTGCGTCGGGCGCGAGGCGGTCCGGGGCGGACGCCGCGTCCTCGGCGGAGGCGCCTGTCGTCGAGGCGCGTGGCGTTGGCAAGGTCTTCCCCGGGGTGACCGCCAACGCCGGGGTGGACCTGGCGGTCCGCCGCGGGGAGGTCCATGCCCTGCTCGGCGAGAACGGCGCCGGCAAGAGCACCCTCGCGTCGATCCTGTGCGGGCTGTACCAGCCTGACGAGGGCACGGTGCTCGTGGACGGACGTCCGGTGACGCTGCGCAACCCTCGCGACGGGCTGGCCCGCGGCATCGGCATGGTCCACCAGCACTTCCGGCTGGTCGAGCGGTTCACCGTCGCCGAGAACATCGTCTTGGGCGACCGCCGGCAGCCGCTGGTGCTGTCAGCGGGCCGAGTGCGCAGCGCGATGGTCGAGCTCGGGGAGCGCTACGGGCTGTCCATCGACCCGGACGCCCGCGTCGGCGACCTGGCGGTCGGTGAGCAGCAGCGCGTCGAGATCACCAAGATGCTGTACCGCGGCGTCGACGTGCTGCTGCTCGACGAACCGACCGCCGTGCTCACCCCGCAGGAGGCCGATGCGTTGTTCACCACGCTGCGCGCGATGGCCGCCGACGGCAAGGCCGTGGTGCTGATCAGTCACAAGCTCGGCGAAGTTCTGGCCGTCGCCGACCGTGTCACGGTGCTGCGTGACGGCCGGGTCGTGGGAGCGGTCGCCGCCGACGCCACCGACCGCCACCAGCTGGCCACGATGATGGTGGGCCGCGAGGTCGACCTGTCACCGCGACGCGCGCAGAGCCCGCCCGGTGTGGCTGTGCTCGACGTGCGCGGCGTCAGCCTGCGGCCACCGGGGCGACCGGCACGGTTGGCGGGCGTGAGCCTGCAGGTGCACGCCGGAGAGGTCGTGGGCGTCGCTGGCGTGGCGGGCAACGGCCAGCGCGAGCTCGCGGAAGTGGTCGCCGGTCTGCGGGCACCGACCGAGGGCACGGTGGTGGTCGCCGGCCGGGGCACCACAGGGCGAGGGGCTCGCGCCGCCCGAGGAGCGGGACTGGCGTACGTCCCCGAGGACCGCCTGGGCACCGGGCTGGCGCCGAGCCTGTCGATCGCCGACAACTTGCTGCTGACGCGGCCGCTGGGGTTCTTCGTGGACCGGCGCACCGCTACCGCCGACGCCCGTTGCGTCATCGAGCGGTTCGACGTCAAGGCCACCGGCCCCGCCGCGGCCGTGCGCGGGCTGTCCGGGGGCAATGTGCAGAAGGTCCTGCTTGGCCGCGAGCTGAGCGACAGCTGCACCGTGCTGGTCGTGGCCTCCCCCACCCGAGGGTTGGACGTGGGTGCGATCGAGTTCGTCCGCGACCTGCTCGACGAACGCCGCCGCGGCGGCGTCGGGGTGCTGCTGCTGTCAGAGGATCTCGACGAGATCCGTGCGCTGGCCGACCGGATCCTGGTGCTGTTCGAGGGCAGGATCGTGCTGGAGCGTGCCGGCGGGGACGCCGATCTAACCGAGCTGGGTCTGGCGATGGCCGGGGCAGGCGCGTGACCGCGCTGCGCGCTGTGCACCTGCAACGCCGGCCACGGGTGCGGCCGTGGCAGCTGGTGGCCGTGCCGGTCGCGTCGATCGCCGCGGGGCTGGCGGTCGGTGCGGTGTTCCTCACGCTGACCGGCCACGACCCAACGATGGTCTATCCAGCGATGCTGTCGGCGGCCTTCACCACGTGGTTCGGCTTTACCGACACCTTGGCCTCGGCCACGCCGTTGATCGGAACGGGGTTGGCGGCCGCGGTCGCGTTCCGCTTCGGCCTGTACAACATTGGTGCCGAGGGACAGCTGTACGCCGGCGCGATCGCCGCGTCGGGCGTGGCCCTCGCCCTTGGCGAAGCAGTTCCGGCCCCCGCAGCGGTCACCGCGCTGCTGCTCGCCGGGGTCGCCGGTGGCATGCTGTGGATCGCGGTGCCGGCCGCCGCCAGGGCATGGCTGGGCACCAGCGAGATCATCACCACGCTGCTGCTCAACTACGTGGCGCTGTACTGGATGCGCTACCTCATCTTCGGATCGACCAGCTTCTGGCGCGACCCGACATCGACCAACTTCCCGCAGGGCAAGCCCATCCCGGCCAGCGCCGAGCTTGCGGAGTTGGGACTGACCCGGGTGCACCTCGGGCTGGGCGTGGCGGTCCTGGCCGCCGTGCTGGTGACCCTGGTGCTCAACCGCACCCGGCTCGGCTTCCACCTGCGCGTGTACGGCGATTCCGAGGCCGCCGCCAGCTATGCCGGGATCAACGTTCGACGCCTGGTGCTGGCGGTGCTGCTGGCGTCCGGAGCGCTGGCGGGGCTGGCCGGCGCCGGCGAGATCGGGGGTCGCGCGCACGCACTGGACCCCCAGGGCCTGGCCCTGGGTCTGGGCTACGCGGGCATCATCGTGGCCGCGCTGGCGCGCTACAACCCGCTGGCGGTGGTGCTGGTGGCCGTGCTGCTGGGCGGCGTGCGCAACGCCGGCACGGCGCTGCAGAGCCTGCCGGGCGGGCGGGTCCCCATCGCGATCTCGACGATGCTCGAGGGCGCGATTCTGTTGTTCACCCTCGGCGGTGAGCTCTTCATCCGCTACCGGCTGCGCTTCGGGCGCGGGCAGGGTGCCGCGACGGCCGAAGACCTCGAGTCGGTGCCGGTTGCCTCACCCGCAGAGCCCACGACACGATGAATGACAGTGCGATCGTCCTGACACTGGCGGCTGCGGTGGCCGCCGGAACTCCCCTGGCCCTGGCCGCCCTCGGCGAGCTGCTGACCGAGCGTGCCGGCGTGCTCAACCTCGGCGTCGAGGGAATGATGCTGCTGGGCGCCGTGACCGCCTTCCTCGTCGGCGACGCCACCGCCGATCCTTGGCTCGGCCTGGTCACCGGGATGCTGACCGGAGGCGCCCTGGCGGCGGTCCACGCCTTCCTGTCCGTGACCATGCGCGCAAACCAGATCGTGGCGGGCCTGGCGCTGGTGATCTTCGGCACCGGGCTGTCGACCTTCCTCGGCCAGCCCGTCGAGGGGCGTCCGCTGACGGCGCGGATCACCACGGCGGCCGTGCCCGTGCTGGCCGACATCCCTGTCGCGGGGCGCATCCTGTTCCAACAGGACCTGGTGGTGTACGCCACCTGGGCGCTGGTGCTGGCGGCGACCTTCTACCTGACTCGCACGCGCGCCGGCCTGTCGCTGCGGGCGGTGGGTGAGTCGCCAGCCACCGCCGATGCGATGGGGGTGCGGGTGGCCGCGACCAGATATGCGCACACCATCGCCGGCGGCCTGCTGGCGGGCGCAGGCGGGGCGTACCTGATCCTGGCCAGGGTGCCGAGCTGGTCGCAGGCGGCAACCACCAACGGGGTTGGCTGGATCGCGCTTGCGCTGGTCGTCTTCTCGTCGTGGCGACCGTTGCGGCTGCTGGCGGGCGCGTACCTGTTCGGTGCGGCGTTGCGTGCCAACTTCGCGCTGCAGGCGGCGGGAGTTCGCGGCATCCCGGCGGAGGTCCTGGCGCTGCTGCCCTACCTGCTGACCATCGCGGTGATGATCGGCCTGTCGTTCAGCGACCTTCGCCGCCGTGCGGGTGCTCCCGCGGCGTTGGGGCTGCCCTACGTCCGCGAC
This sequence comes from Euzebyaceae bacterium, assembly GCA_013698135.1. GTDB lineage: Bacteria > Actinomycetota > Nitriliruptoria > Euzebyales > Egibacteraceae > JACCTL01. Next base: position 4,694 of record JACCVM010000015.1, read on the forward strand.
GAGCGCTGAGACCGGACGACTGAAACGTCACGTCTTGGACGTTGCCGCCGCCTGGTAGCGCGTCGGGGCCTCGACCAGGGCCGGTTGGCTCGACCAGGGAAACTCGATCCAGCGGTCGGTGCGACGCCACACGTAGTGGCTGCGGACCACCGAGCGCGGCTTCTCGTACAGCACCGCGACTCGCGTTTCGGCGACTTTGCCGTCGCACAGGTCACGCACGAGGGCCAGCGTGTGCCCCGTGTCGGCGACATCGTCGGTGATCAGGACACGCGCGCCTCGGGCCTCGTCGAGGTTGAGGATCGGCGGCAGCACCACCGGCGCGTCGAGCCGTTCGTCCACGCCGGTGTAGTACTCGACGTTGAGGATGAAGCAGCTCTTGACCGCCAAGGCATAAGCGATCAACCCTGCGACCGGCAAGCCGCCGCGCGCGATGCCCAGGATGATCTCCGGCCGGTACCCGTCGTCGACGACCTGCTGCGCCAGCTCCCGCCCGGCGACGCCGAACTCCGCCCAGTCAAGAACCTCCCGCTCCTGCATCGCCACACCCTAGCCAACACCCTCGCCCGGGGTGGTGGGCATTCGAGACCGAATCGGTACCGGATTCACACCACCCCGGGGTTAGGGCGCAGGACGGCGGGGTCGATGCCGGCGCGGTCGAGCGCTTCGGCTTCGAGGATGGCGCCGCAGTCGACGGCGCGGCGCACGTGGGCGAGCAGCGCACGCACGGTGGCGGGCTCGTCGAGCACGCCCGCCGCAGCCGACTGCGCCGACCAGGCCCTGACGCGAGCCAGCGCCTCGTCCAGGCCGTCGAGCAGGATCGCGTAGACGGTCGCGTAGCGACTTGGCAGGTGGGCGGGATGCAGGTCCCAGCCCTGGTAGAAGCCGTGGACCCACGAGTGACGGACGCCGGCGCTGTGGGCTTGCCAGGCGGCGTGCACCGCTGCAGACGTGTCGCCGGCGGGCACCACGTTGGTGGAGCCGTCCGACAGCCGCACCCCCGTTCCGGCCAGGGTGGTCTGCATGACGTGGCGAGCGAAGTCGCAGGCCGGATGGGTGCTGCGTTGCTCGTCGGGCAGCAGCCCGCAGGCGGCGGTGTAGTCGAACACCCCGAAGTGCGCCGCCGAGACGCGGCCGTCCCCGGCGCCCACCAGCGCCGGCAGTGCCAGCCGCCCCTGGCGGTCGACGATCGATTGGGGGGTCTCGACCTGCAGCTCGAAGCGCAGCACACCGACAGCCAACCCGAGGGCCTGCTCCAGCCGGGCGCATACCTCGGCGAAGGCCGCGACGTGCTCGGGGGCGACGATCTTGGGGAAGGTGACGGCGAACCGGCCCGGAAGTCGCCCCTCGGTCCGCTCCAGCAGGGCGGTCAGGAACACGTCGAGGGTGCGCACGCTGCGCTGCTGCAGCCCGTCGCAGAAGGACTTGACCCGCAGCCCTACGAACGGGGTGGCGGTGCCGCCGGCCAGGGCCTCGGCGACGACGATCGCCGCGGCGACGGCGTGCTCGTCCTCGCTCGCGTCGTCGCGGACGCCGTAACCGTCCTCGAAGTCGACCCGCAGATCCTCGACCGGCTCGGTTCGCAGCTTGGCCCCAACTCGCTGGCAAACGGCCTCGGTCAACGTCCGGGGTATCCCGAAGGCGGCGGCGAAGGTCGCTGGGGTGGCGGCGTGGGCGTCCAGCAGACGCAGCGCCTCGGCGCCCATCTCGGCGACGGTGCCCGCCGAGAAGCGGTCGGCCGGCAGGTACACGGTGTGCACCGGCTGGCGCCCGTGGGAATCGCCGGGATGAGCCCGCGCATCCTCGCCGGCCACGCTCGTGACCCGGTCGAACAACTCCTGCAAGCCTGCCGGATCCAGCGAGCGCGTCATCACTGGTCGCGGGTGACCGTGCCCTCGATGACGCCGAATGGGCGATCGGTGGCGACGAAGACCCGGTTCGGGTTGTCCATGCCGTAGGGCGACAGGTCGGCGGGCACGTGGTGCTGGTTCGGCAGTGAG
>JACCVM010000016.1 GCA_013698135.1 Euzebyaceae bacterium
ACAGCACGCCGAGGGCGAAGTGCGTGCCGTAGTTCAGCCGCTTGCGGCCTTGCGGGCTGTCGGGATGCAAGGGCAGCATCTTCTCCGCGAAGCTCGCGGGCGCGTCGCTGTCCTCGCGCCGAGTCAACGGCATCTCGATGAGCTTCTGGAATGCGGTCATCACCACGGTTCCGGCGACGCCCGCCACGGCGCCTCGCCGCAGCGTCAGCGCCAGCGGCAGCCGTTCGATAGCCATGCGCGGGGATGTACCCCGCGTTCAGGCCGCTTATCCCCGGGCCGTCCCCAGCGGCGCAACACTGGCACCGCTGTGACGCTCGAGCCGGGGCGCCATCAAGGCTGCCGTGGCAGCACCCAGCGCGTTGGCCACGAGGTCCCAGCCGGTGTTGGAGAAGCCGCCCACGTTGGAGTCGCCCGGCAACAGCGTGATCAGAAACTCGATCGTCTCGTTGACGGCGCCAACCCCGAGACCGACGAACGCGGCCGTGATCGCCACCGAGCGGGCCGGCGCGTTCTGCCCTACCGTCCGTCGCACCAGTTCGTACGCGGCGAGGGTGGCGAACCCGAAGCCGAAGAAGTGCACGATCTTGTCGAACCGGAACTCGCCACCGACCAGCGAGTGCTCGTAGATGACCGTGCCGCCGATCGCCACCAGCCCTCCCGCCATGTGGGCCAGGCCCCACAGGGCCAATCCCCACAGGACGACCGGGCCGAAGCGGGCTTTGCCGTACAGCTGCGCCACCAACAGCGCGGCGCCGCCGACGAAGACCGCGTAGAAGATCGTCTGGAACGCGCCTGCCGCCGCACCGTAAACCAGCAGGATGGTGTAGTAGGCAACGAAGAAGATCGCGAGCATCCGGCGCTGCGTGATCAGCAACCTCATGCTCCAACGCTACGCGGCCGGCTCGGGTACGAGCGGGGCGCCGCTATCCAGCATCTTTGCGCGGCATGTTCAACGACCGTAGAATTCAACGGCCGTAGAGTGGGGAGGCTGCGCTATGGAGCAGGCGATCGCCATCGAAGACCTCGTCGTGGTGCGGGGTGGCAAGACCGCCGTGGCCGGCATCGACTGGAAGGTGGACGGCGGGCAGGTCGTCGGCCTGCTCGGCCCCAGCGGCAGTGGCAAGACCACACTGCTACGCGCCATCGTCGGCGTGCAGCGCATCAGCAGGGGTGAGGTCACGGTGCTCGGCCTGCCTGCCGGGCATCCGCGGCTGCGCCGCAGCCTGGGCTACATGACGCAGGCCGCGGCGGTGTACGACGACGTGTCTGTCGACGACAACCTGCGCTACGCGGCACGACTGCTGGGTGTCGGACCCCGTCGGGTGAGCAGTGTTCTCCAGCAGGTGGATCTCGCCGAGCAGCGGCATCGACTGGTTCGCACGCTGTCGGGTGGGCAACGCTCGCGCGTGTCCTTGGCGTTCGCCCTGCTCGGCGAGCCGCGCGTCGCGGTGCTCGACGAACCCACCGTCGGGCTGGATCCCGTGCTCAGAACCGCCCTGTGGGACATCTTCCGCGATCTCGCCCGTGCGGGCACCACGCTGCTGGTGTCGACGCACGTCATGGACGAGGCCGATCGCTGCACCCGGTTGCTGCTGCTGCGCGAGGGTCGGGCGATCGCCGAGGGGCCGCCGCAACGGCTGCGGGACCGCACCGGCGCCGCGACGCTCGAGCAGGCCTTCCTGCGGCTGGCCTCGGCGGACAGCGGGGTGGCGGCGTGAGCCCGACACGGACCCTGGCGACCACGGGCAGGGTGCTGCGCCAATTGGCCCACGACCCGCGCACCATCCTGCTCATGCTGGCCGTGCCGCCGCTGCTGCTATGGCTGCTGGATATCGTCTACCGCCAGCGGCCCCCCACGTTCCAAGCGGTCGGCGTGCCGATCTTCGCGATCGCGCCATTCATCACGATGTTCCTGGTGACGTCGATCACTGTGCTGCGGGAGCGTCGCAGCGGCACGCTGGAACGGCTGCTCACCACACCCCTGCGCAAAGGCGAGCTGTTGGTGGGCTACCAGCTGGCCTTCGGCTTGGTCGCCGTCGCGCAGATCTTGGTACTGACCGGGGTTGCCACGGGTCTACTGGGGCTGGCGTTCGCGGGCCCCACCGCGATGGTTGCCACGGTCGGCGTGCTCGACGCGCTGCTCGGGTCCGCCCTCGGC
>JACCVM010000043.1 GCA_013698135.1 Euzebyaceae bacterium
GCCTTGCTCGGCCTTGTCGGGCGGCGACGGCGGGTAGCCGTGGCCGGCAGCGCCCTGCTGCTGGCCGGGTCGGTGTGCCAGCGCTGGGCGGTCTATCGAGCCGGGTTCATCTCGGCGGCCGACCCCAAGTACACCGTCGCCCCTCAGCGCCGGCGGATCGAGGAGCGCGGCTAGGATCCGCGGCATGGACAGGGAGCTGGTGCAGCGGTTGCGCGACGCCGCGCCCGAGGCCTTTGACGAGCTGCCGGTGGTGTTTGCCTACCTGTTCGGTTCGCGCGCGGCCGGGCGTCCCCGGCCAGACAGCGACGCTGACATTGCGCTGCTGCTGGACGACACCGTTCGCGGCGACGAGAGGTTGGTCACGGTGCATCGCTGTGTCGATGCCTTAGCGATCGCTTCAGGTGTCGGCGGGCTGGAGGCCGTCGCCCTCAACGATGCCGCGCTGCGTTTCGTCGGACGGGTCCTGCGGCAGCGCATCGTGATCTTCTCGCGCGACGAGCCTGCCCGCGTCGCGTACGAGTCGCTGCTCGGCAGGATGGCCGACGACGTCGAGGTGTGGGCGGCGCCCATGGACTGCGAGCTCCTCGCCGCCACGGCCGAGCGGCGGCGCTGACGGATGGTCGACCCCCTCCGCCTCGCGGCGCTCCTGGATCGGTTGCGCACTGAGCTCATTGCCCTGCGCCGCCTGGCTGCGCTCCCGCCATCGACGTTGGCGGACGACGACGACCTGCTGGCGGCGGTGAAGTACCGCTTCATCGTGGCGATTGAGTCATGCATCGACGCGGGGCGCCATGTCGTCGCGTCGGAAGGTTTGCGGGCGCCGATCGACTACGCCGACGTGTTCACCGTGCTCGGGGAAGGCAAGCTGCTCGACGCCGCTACCGTTGCCGAACTCCGCGACGCGGCACGCTTCCGCAACTTGCTCGTGCACGGCTACACCGCAGTGGACGACGCCCGCGTGGTGCAGATCTTGCAGAGCCGGCTCGACGACATCGACCGCTTCCGCGTGGCGCTGGCAAAGGCCGCGCTGGATCAGCCGAGGTAGCGGACCGGCAACGGCGTCTCGATCACCCCACCGTCGTTGCGCTCCACGCGATAGGCACGGGCCGAGGGACGCGAGGTGACGATCTCAGGAAGCCGAGTCCGTCTGGCAGCGCCCCCAGCACCGGCCCGAAGGAGTCAGTGGTCGACGCCTCGAGCCGCCTCCGACATAGATCACGTCTTGGTCGAGCAAGAAGCTGCGCAGGTCGCGGCCGTCGTGGTCGAACAGCCGCAGGAACGACGGGACCGCCTTGTCGCGGAAACGCTTCCACGAAGCGCAGGATGTAGCCCTCGGCGTCATCGCTGGCCGTCGGTAGGAAGCAGACCTTGGGACGTAGAGCGCGGGTCAAACCAAGCACGTAGTCGTCGAGCAGCGGGTTCTCCGGCTCCATCGAGAACCCGCCGCCGCCCATCGCGACGATCGCCGACCCAAGCGCTACTGCAGGCAGAACTCGTTGCCCTCCGGGTCGGCCATCACAATCCAGTACTCGCCGCGCTCCTCGGCGGCACGCAGTTGCGTGGCGCCGGCTTCCACCAGACGCTCGGCCTCGGCGTCGACGTGCGCGCGCCGCTGCCGTTCAGGCACCGCCTTGCCGACATTGACGTCCAGGTGCACGCGGTTCTTGGCGGTCTTGGCCTCCGGCACCCGCTGAAACAGCAGGCGCGGCCCTGCACCGTCCGGGTCGAGCACCGCGCTCATGCTGTTCTCCTCCTCCGGCGGGATGCCCACGTCGGTGGCCCACTCCTCCCAGCTGTCGTATCCCTCCGGCGGAGGTTGCAGGATGTAGCCGAGGGCAGTGGCCCAGAAGCGCGCCAGCCCGTCAGGATCAGCGGCATCGAAGGTGATCTGGACTCCTGTGGCCACAACGACCTCCTGCTTGTCTGTAGTACCGCTCGCTCCATGAGGACAGCTCAACTCAATGCGTATGGAAAGGGGTGCCCGCGGCGGCGAGATGCGCCTCGCCGATGGCCTCGGCCAGTGTGGGGTGGGGATGGACGAGCTGGGCGACCTCGGACGGCAGGGCGCCCCAGGCGGTGATGAGCTGGGCCTCGGCGATGAGGTCGGTGGCATGCGGCCCGATGACGTGGACGCCGAGCACCTCGCCGTCGCGGGCGGCGACGACCTTCACGAAGCCATCGGAGTCGTGGATGATGCCTTTGGCGTTGCCGCGTAGGGAGTACTGCGTCGCCACGACGTCGTGACCGGCATCGCGGGCCTGAGGCTCGGTCAACCCGACCGACGCCACCTCCGGCGAGGTGTAGGTCACCCTCGGCACCTGGGCGTAGTCGATCGACTGGGGCTGCGCCGCGCCGGCGATGACATCGGCCACCAAAAAGCCCTCGGCGAAGCCCGCGTGGGCCAGGGCCAGCGCCGGCGGCGCCAGCAGGTCGCCAACGGCGAAGACGCCGTCGGCCGGCGTGCGGCACCACTCGTCGACCGTGGCGTAGCCGCGCTCGCCGACAATCCCGAGCTCGGCTAGCCCGATGCCGTCGGTGCGTGGCGCGCGGCCGACCGCGACCAGGACCGTGTCGACGTGGAGCTCGCGGGTGGTCTCGTCCTCGACGATCTCCACGCGGGCTGTTTCTCCTTCAACCTTGACCGACTCCACCCGGGCGGGAGCCAGGGTGGTGATGCCGCGCTTGCGGTAGTTGCGCGCCAGCTGCTTGGACAGGTCGGGGTCCTCCAGCGGTGCGATGCGATCGAGCACCTCGACGATGGTGACCTCCTCCGCGCCCAGCGATCGCCACAGCGACGCGAACTCCAAGCCCACTGCTCCTGAGCCGACGACCAGTGCGCGGCGAGGGATCCGCGGCAACCGGGTGGCCTCGTCGGAGGTGATGACCACCGAGCCGTCCACGTCGATGCCGGGCAGGCTGCGCACCCTCGAGCCCGTGGCCACCACCAGCGCGTTGCCGCTGACCCGCTGCTGGCCGACCAGGACGGTTCGCCCGTCGTCGGCGACGGTGCCATGACCCGCGACGACCTCGATGTTCTTGCTGCGCAGGAGGCCCGCCAACCCCTTGTGCAGGTTGGCGACCACCTTCTCCCGGAAGGCGCCGATGCCCTCGACCGACACGCCGTTGACGGCAAGGTCGAGACCGAACCGGTCCGCGTGCGCGGCGGTGTCGAGCACCTCGCCGACGTACAGCATGGCTTTGGACGGGATGCAGCCCCAGTGCAGGCAGGTGCCGCCGACCTTGTCGGCCTCGACGATGGTGACGGTCTGGCCGCGCGTCAGCGCTCGCAGCGCGACGGCGTATCCACCTGGCCCGCCGCCGAGGACGACGATGTCGGAACTCACAGCGACCCGAGCAGGACGGCCGGGTCCTCCACGCAGTCGGCGATGAAGCGCAGGAACCCCCCGGCCTCCCCACCGTCGCAAATGCGATGGTCGAAGGCGATCGACAGCTGCGTCACCTTGCGCACGGCCAGCTCTCCGTTGACGACCCACGGCCGATCGGTGATCCGGCCGACACCCAGGATCGCGGCTTCCGGGTGGTTGATGACCGCGCTGCCGCCGTCCACGCCGAAGGAGCCGTAGTTGGAGACGGTGAAGGTGCCGCCACCCATCTCGTCGGGCGTGATCTTGCCGTCGCGAGCCGCTCCGGCGAGCCGGTTGAGCTCGGCGGCGATCTCCAGCGTGGACAGCGTTTCGGCGCCCTTGATCACCGGCACCACGAGGCCTCGGTCGGTGGCCGCGGCGAAGCCGAGGTTGACGTGGTCGTGCAGGACGATCTCGTTGGCCTCGGTGTCCAGGCTGGCGTTGATCTCGCGGTAGCGGCGCAGCCCCGCCACGCACGCGCGCAGGATGATCGCCAGCGGGCTGACCTTGACGTCTGATTGGCTGGCGTTGAGCGACTGACGCAGCTGCCATAGCCCAGTCGCGTCGACATCGACCCACGTGACGGCCTCGGGAATCTCCCGGCGCGACAGCGTCATCTTCTCGGCGATCGCCTTGCGCACCCCGCGTACGGGGATGCGCTGTCCCGCGCCGGCGGAGGTGGTCGTAACGCGCCCGCTGTCGCCGGACTGCCGCAGCAGGTCCTGATAGTCCTCGGAGGCGGGGACCGTCGCACCTCCGGCGCCGTTACCCGCATAGGCCCGCACATCCTCGCGGGTGATGACCCCATCGGGTCCACTGCCGCCGACCGAGGTGAGGTCGACTCCGAGGTCTTTGGCAAGCTTGCGCACCGGCGGCTTGGCCCGAGGCCGACTACCCGGCCCGCTGTTCGGTCGGCTGGCCCGAGTCCCGCTACGGGGTCCAGTCTCTGCGCGCGAAGCGCTCCTGTCCGACGCAGCGGCAGGCCGCGCCGCTCTGCGGCGCGCCCGGTTGCCGCCAGTACCGTAGCCGACCAGGACGTTGCCCGAGCCCGCGTCGGCCACAACCTCGTCGTCACCGCTGCCGGCCTCGACCTCGGGAACCATCTCGGCCACCTCGGCTTCTTGGGGCGCGTGGCCGGCCACCGGCGCGGCTGCCGGCGCGGCGCTCCCGCCGACCTCGATGGTGACCAGCGGGGTGCCGACCGCCACCTCCTCACCGACCTGGCCGTGCAGGGTCGACACGGTGCCGGCGAACGGCGAGGGCACCTCGACGACAGCCTTGGCGGTCTCGACCTCGGCCACGGGTTGGTCCACGTCGACGCTGTCGCCGACTGCTACCAGCCAGGCCACGATCTCGCCTTCGGTGAGCCCCTCGCCGAGGTCGGGAAGCAGAAAGTCCCGCGTCGCCATCTAGAAGCTCAGGCTTCGCTCGACCGCGTCGAGGATGCGGTCGGTGTCGGGCAGGAAGAACTCCTCGAGCTTGGCGGCCGGATAGGGGACATCGAAGCCACCGACCCGCAGCACCGGAGCCTCCAGGTCGTAGAAGGCTCGCTCGGTGATCTGCGCGGCGACCTCGGCACCGAAGCCCGCGAAGACCTGCGCTTCGTGGATCACCACCGCGTGGCCGGTCTTGCGGACACTGGCGACCACGGTCTCGGCGTCGAAGGGGTTGAGGGTCCGCAGGTCGACGACCTCCAGGTCCCAGCCCTCCTCCTCGGCGGCTGTGGCGGTGTCAAGCGCGGTGCGGACCATCGGGCCGTAGGCCAGCAGCGTCGCGGTGGTGCCCTGGCGGCGGACCACCGCGGTGCCGAACGGCTCGGTGGTGACGGGGAGCTCGGCGTCCTCCTTGAGCCAGTAGCGGCGCTTGGGCTCGAAGAAGATCACGGGGTCGGGCGAGTCGATGGAGCGGCGGAGCAACGAGTAGCCGTCCGACGGGGTGCCCGGTGACACGATCTTCAGCCCCGCCACGTGAGAGAAGAACGCCTCGGGGCTCTCCGAATGATGCTCGACGGCGCCGATCCCGCCGCCATAGGGGATGCGCACGACGACCGGCAGCCGCACGGTTCCGCGTGAGCGGTTCGGCATCTTCGCCAGGTGGCTGACGATCTGCTCGAAGGCGGGGTAGGTGAAGCCGTCGAACTGCATCTCGACCACGGGCTTGTAGCCGTACATGGCCATGCCGATCGCCGACCCGACGATTCCCGACTCGGCAAGGGGGGTGTCGAAGCAACGCTTGTCGCCGAAGCGCTCCTGCAGCTTGTCGGTGATCCGGAACACCCCGCCGAGGGTGCCGACGTCTTCGCCGAACATCACCACCTTGTCGTCAGCTTCCATCGCATCGTGTAACGCGGTGTTCAGCGCCTGCGCCATGGTGATCGCCATCGTTATCCAGCCTCCAGCTCTCGGCGCAGCAGCGCGCGCTGCTCGTCATAGGACGCCGGCGGTTCGACATAGACGTGCTCGAACAGCTCCAGGGGATCACCGTGCGGCGCGTCGTAGATCTCCTCGCGCATGCGAGCGGCGTAGGCCTTGGCTTCATCGTCGATCTGCGCGCGGAAGGTGTCGTCGACTAATCCCTCCCTGGTCAGGAACGTCTCGAAGCGCGCGATCGGGTCGCGAGCGTTCCACTCCGCCAGCTCCTCAGGGGTGCGGTAGCGCGTCGGGTCGTCGGCCGTCGTGTGCGCCTCCATGCGGTAGGTGACGGCTTCGATGAGGCTGGGGCCATCCCCCGCCCGTGCCCGCTCCACCGCCTGCTTGGCCACCGCGTAGGACGCCAGCACGTCGTTGCCGTCGCAGCGATAGCCGGGCATCCCGTAGCCGATCGCCTTGTGCGCGATGGTCGGGGCCTTGGTCTGCTTGGACAGGGGAACGCTGATGGCGTACTGGTTGTTCTGCACGTAGAACACGCACGGCGCGTCATAGACGGCGGCGAAGTTCAGCGCCTCGTGGACGTCGCCCTCGGAGGTCGCCCCGTCGCCGAAGTAGCTCATGACGACGAGGTCCTTGCCGTCGAACTTGGCACCCATCGCGAACCCGGCGGCGTGGAGGGCCTGCGTGGCGATCGGGATCGACAGCAGTCCGAAGTGCGTGGCATGCGGGTCGTGGTCGGACAGCCAGGTGCCGCGGAACAGCTGCAGGATCTTGCCGGGGTCCACCCCGCGAACCAGCGCGGCGCCCATCTCACGGTAGGACGGGAAGACCCAATCCTGCTCGTCGAGGGCGTAGGCCCCACCGACCTGCGCCGCCTCCTGGCCGAGCAGCGACGCGTAGACGCCCAGCTGGCCCTGCCGCTGCAGGTTGATGGCCTGCTTGTCGACCCGCCTGGCCAGCACCATGAAGCGGTACAGGTTGCGAAAGTCCTCGTCCTTGAGGTCCAGCGGGTAGCCGTCGACTTCGTGCAGCACGCCTTGGTCGTCGAGTAACTGGACGGGCTGGACGGGTGGGAGCAGCCCTGCCGGGTCGGGCGTGAGCGGTGCAGCGTCCATCGGTCAGCGCTCCCTGATCGGCGCAGCGCCGGGGTCGCCGGTCGCTGCGAGCAGCCTGTCAACGCGAGCCGTCGTCGACGCCTGAGCGACCGGATCGCGGTCGGCAGGGGGACGGAGAGTCGCTGCAAGGGTAGTCGACCCCAACGTGTTACGGCAACACACCAGATCGCCTCCAGGTGTCACACGTCACCCTTGCCGGTGCGCTTCGCTCCTCGAGCGAGAGTCCGAAGATGGCCCATTCGGGCTATGGCGATCTTCCCCCCGCGCGCGGCAGAATGCGGGTGATCGGCGGCGCGGGGCCGCCGCATCCAGGCGTGCACATGCGGGAGGCAGCCATGAGTGATGCAACCATGTCCTCAAGTAGCGAAGCGGTAGGACACAAGAGCACCGGACGGACCACAAGAGTGGGTCACGGGCCTTCCATCGCAGGGGAAGCCAATCCGTGGCGATCAATGGTGTTGCGGTCGGGGATGGCGCTGGCCGCCGGCTTCATCGTCTTGATGGTGCTGGCCCGGTTCCCGATCCCGCCTCTGGCGATCTACGTCGTGCTGGTGGTCGGTGGGCTGGCGCTGCGCCGCCGCAAGCCGACTGCGGGTTTGCTGGTCGTGGGTGTCTCGACGCTGCTGGTCGTCGCGCTCAGCCTGGCCACGATGGTGGACAATCTTCGTCGCCCCGCTGACCCCATCGACTTCACGTTGGCGGTGCTGGGCTGGGCAGCGGCATTGTGCACGGCGGTGGGCATCGTCCCGGCGGTGCGCCGTGTCCGCGGCTCCGCCATCTCCCGCACCGTGTCGACGGCAGCGGTCGCGGCGGTGGCGCTGGCGCTCGTCGGCAGCAGCCTCGTCCGGCTGACGACGATCGACTCGGTGGCGGCCCAGCCAGGCGATGTCGAGGTGGCGATCGCCCAGACCGCTTTCCCGGAGAACGTGCTGGTCAGTGCCGGTGACGTCGCGCTGTTGCTAGACAACTCCGACCCCTACTCGCACACCTTCACCAGCGACGAGTTGGGCGTGGACCAGACGCTGGTGGCGGGTCAGAGCGCGCGGGTGACGTTCTCGGCTGATCCTGGTGAGTACTCCTTCTACTGTGCTATCCCGGGCCACGAGTTCATGAAGGGCCTGCTCGTCGTCCAGTAGCCGGGCATCCTAGGCGACATGGTCTCGGACGCTCCAGCTCTCCTGCTCATCGCGCACGGCACCCGTGATCCTCGAGGCGCCGAGGAGATGGACGTCCTGCTGAGCCAGCTTCGGGCCCGGCACTCAGCCCCGGTCGAGCACGGCTGGCTGGAGGACTTCGCAGAACCCTCTGTGGACGTGGCCATGGCTCGTCTGGTCAGTCAGGGCGTGGACAGGGTCGTGACGGTTCCCTTCCTCAACCTCGGCGCCGGGCACGCCAAGACCGATGTGCCCAACGCCGTGGCCCCGGCGCGCGCCGACCATCCCGATGTGCCGATCGCGCACGGACGGGTGCTCGGCCTGCACGCCGAGCTGTTCGCACTGGCCCGGCGACGCCTCGATGCCGTCAGCCCAGCGCAAGACCGCGGTGACGAGGTGCTGGTCGTCACCGCAGCGGGTTCGTCGGACCCGGACGCCAACGCCGACCTGGCCAAGGCGGCCAGGTTCCTCGCCGAGGGCAGCGGCCACCGCTGGGCCGAGCACGCCTTTGCGGGGGTGACCTGGCCCAAGATCGACGTGGTGCTGCGCCGGGTCGCCGCGGCGGGTGCGCGGCGGGTGGTGCTGTTCAGCTGGTCGCTGCTGGCGGGGCGGCTGGAGCGCAGCGTCAGCCAGGCGGCCGACCGAGTCGCGGCGGACACCGGTCTGCGAGTGATCGACGCCGGTCGCTTCGGTCCCGATCCGGCGGTCGCCGAGGTCGTGCTGGACCGCTACGCAGAAGCCATCCATGGTGACGTTCGCATGAACTGCGACCTGTGCGCCTACCGGGTGCCGCTGCCGGGGTTGCAGGGCCGCCTGGCCGCACCATCCGGCGGCGGTACCGCCGAGCCTGACCGCTGATTCACGTCCACGGGTGACCAAGGCGACCAGCCGGGGCTCTGTCGAGACCG
>JACCVM010000063.1 GCA_013698135.1 Euzebyaceae bacterium
TCATCAACAACGTCATCAGCATTGACGCGGCGGCCGCGGTTGCCGGGCCGGTGGTGGTCGTTGCTCCTACCCGTGACGGCGGGACGGGCGCACTGCTGCGACGGCCGCCGGGGATCATCGCCACCGCCTACGGGCCAGGCTCGGCTGCGGCGCACCTGCGGCTCGCGGCCGCGGCGGGCGTTCCTGCGATCCGGGTGGACGTGGCGGGACTGGCCCACGACGTCGACACTCCGGCGCACCTCACGGCCGAATTGCTCGCTCCGTAGCGTTCAAGGAGCGGAGCGGTGGCGCACCGTCTAACCCCTGCGGAAATCCTGTGGGCGGATGGGGATCTGGATGGCGTGGTCGCTCAGCCGTTTCGGTTGCAAGACGAGGTCATCCGGCATACGGGGTGCGGCCGCCGCGTCAATGCTGATGACGTTGTTGATGACCCTGATCTGACCCCGCCCATCGCCTCGACTGGCGGACTCGTAGCCATCGGGAACCAGGACCGCGAAGATCACCTCGTCGCCGGCGCGCAGACGCAGTGGCAGCCCGTGGTCGCGGACGTCGGACGGCGCAGCACAGGTGGCGTCCGCGACATCGGTGCTGTCCATCGCGGCCTTGACCGTGATGAGGCACAGCTCGGCGTCGGCGTTGGTGGCGACGTAGTGCCGAACGTCGCCTTGCCGGCGCAGCAGGCGCGCGCTGTCAGGCGACAGAGGGGTTTCGGGCAGACCGTCCACCACCGCGGTCGCCAGCACATCGTCGGGAGTCCCTTCGCTTGCCAAAGCGCCGACCACTTCGGCCGCGTTCGGCTCGCTGCCACTGGTTGCTGCCAGGATGGCCAACGACGTGACGGCAAGTGCGCGGAGGGCGGCCTTCGACTTGATCACGACAACCCCAATGTTGATCGCTTCACCCCCGCTGTGGCTGAGCGTTGTCGGCGGCGCGCGACTACGCTCGCACGACCACGGATCGCCACTTCAGGAGCGCGGTATGCCGCAGGGGACCGTCAAGTACTTCAACATCGAAACCAACACGGGCACCGTCCTGACCGACGACCAGACCGAGTTGCCCGTCGACGCCGAGACCTTCGCCGCATCGGGCCTGCTTGAACTGCGGCTGGGCCAACGTGTGCGCTTCACCGTTCACGGCGACGGCGACGACCGTCGGGTGCATGACCTGACCATCGCCAGCCTGTAGCGCTTCGCCGGCGCCAGCGAACGCGGCATCGGGCGAACGCCGCCGGCGCCCTGATCGCTAGGCAGTCTTGCGGGCCACCTTCCGGGCCGGGGACTTCTTGGCGGTGGCCCTCTTCGCCGTCGACTTGTTGCCGGCCGCCTTCTTGGCGGTGGACTTTGCCGCCGTCTTGCGACCCGTCGACTTCTTGGCCGTGGACTTCTTGGCCGTGGACTTCTTGGCCGCGGACTTCTTGGCCGCGGACTTGGTCGCCGTCTTACGCCCCGTCGACTTCTTGGCTGTCGACTTCTTCGACGCCGTCTTCTTGGTTGCCGACTTCTTGGCCGGTGACGAGGCCTTTCCGGCTGCCTTCTTCGTCGCCGACGCGGCCTTCTTCCCCGTCGGCGATTTCTTCGTACTGCTCTTGCCGGCGCTGGCCTTCTTGCCGGTGGATTTGGTGCTGGTCGCCTTCTTGCCCGTTGCAGCCATGGTGTCTCTTTTCTGCGCCCACCCTTGGGCGCGGTCGTCACAGCGCTGCTACGCGGTTCCCAACTGTCTGCGCCGGAAGCATCCCGACGCTTCGCAATCGCGACATTACTCAACTCGATGGCATACAGGCAACGACCCATCACGGCGCGCGCATGCAAGGGGAACAATCAGCCCCCTCCCTGAGGGCGTAAATGGAACCGCCGGTAGCATGGCGAACGATGGAAACAGGGCTGGCACACCGCGAGCGGTCCGGCCGCGGCGTTGCCGCCGCCATGGTGGTCGGTTGGCTGTCGGGCGTGCTGTCGGCCGGTGCGGTGCTTCTCGCCCTCGCGCACGCCGGCCTGTCTCTGCCGTTGTTGTCGGCCCTCGGGCCTGGCGGCGACCGCGCCGTGCCGCCGGCGGCGATCGCCTTCAGCGTTCTGGCTGTCCTGGCCGCGGTCGTCGCCGCCGGCGCCTTCGCCCGCCGGTCTTGGGCGTGGCCGCTGGGCCTGGTTGTGCACGCGCTGGCGGTGTTCGGCGCGGCGACGCCGTTCCGCGGACCGGTCAGTCTGGTTGGCATCCTGTTGAGCCTGAGCGCCCTGGCCGTCCTGCTGTCCCGCTCGGGTCGCACCGCACTGCTTGTTCGCCGGTGAGTGACGAGAACGACCTCGCCCTCGCCGTTCGAGAGGTGATCGAGCCGGGCGGCGATCGTCACCGCGGCATGCGCCGACTGATCACCGAAGTCGCACGACGAGCGGGCAGCAGCCGTGCTGGGGGTACCGGACGCTGGCTGGCCGAGCTGGTGATGGACGTCGCTGTCCCTATCCCCATCCGCGATCTGGCGACGCTGCAGGCGCACCATCCTGGCGTGGTCGACGCGCAACTTGCGGCCGCGCTGGTGCGCAACGCCAGCGTGGCCACCGGCACAGTCGGTGCGCTCGGTGGCGTGCTGGCCGCGGCCGAAACCTTCACCCCGCCGCTGTGGCTGGCATGGCCGGTGCAGTTGGTGGCTGAGACGGTGGCGGTGGTCGCGGTCGAGTTGAAGCTGCTGGCGGAGCTGCAGGAGGTCTACGGTCGACCCGTCACCGGGACCGCAACCCTAGCGAGGCGCCACGCTGGTGCAAGCCTGGGCACAGCGCCGCGGCGTGCGCCTCGACGTGACCACACCGGGCGGCTTTCGCTCACCGCTGACATCGACGACCATGCGTCGCCAGCTCAGCCAACAACTGCTGCGACGCCTCGGGCGCAACAGCTCGACGCTGCTACCCTTCCTCGTCGGTGCCGCCGCCGGCGCCGAGCTCAACCGCAGGGCCACCCGAGCCATTGGAGAGGCCGTCATGGCCGACCTGACGAGGGGCGCTCCGAGCGCCTGCTGACCCAAGCGCGGCAAACCCCGCCGCGTCGGCCTCGACCTCGACCTCGCGGACATCTCCATGCTTACCTTCTCTGGCGTCTCCCAGTCCTTCGACGCGCGCCCAGCGCTGGTCGACGTCACGCTGTCGGTCGCTGCCGGCAGCCGCACGGCGGTCGTCGGTGTGAACGGCTCCGGCAAGTCAACCCTGTTGCGGCTAGCCGCCGGCGAGTTGCGGTGTGACCGCGGCAGCGTGTCGCTGCCAGCCGGGGCAACCGTGGCCTACGTGCCACAGGACTACGGCATGGTCGCGGGCGCGACCGTCGAACAGTACCTCAAGCTGCGTGCCGGGGTGCTCGGCGTCGAGCGCGAGCTGCATGCGTTGGAGGACGCGATGGTTGCCGGCGACGAGGCAGCCGCCGCCGCCTACACCGATGCGCTGGAGCGCTATACCGCCCTGGGCGGCTACGAGATCGACGGCCGCGTGCGGCGAGCGCTGACCGCCTTGCAGCTTCCAGCAGCGATGCTGGCTCGCCCGCTCGGGGAGCTGTCGGGCGGCCAGCAGGTGCGTGTTGGCCTCGCTGGGATCCTCGCCTCGCGCTTTGACCTGTACCTGCTCGACGAGCCGACCAACAACCTCGACCTGTACGCCCTGGAGCTGCTCACCGGCTTCGTCGCCAGCGCGGACGCGACCTTCCTGCTGGTATCCCACGACCGGGCCTTTCTCGACGAGACTGCGAACAGCATCATCGAGATCGACGAGCACAGCCACACCGCGGAGGCGTTCGGCGTGTCGTTTGCCGACTACCGGCAGACTCGCGCTCGGCTGCTGGCCGCCCAGTCGGCTCGCTACCGCGCCTACCTCGACGAGGTCGCGCGCCTGCAGGGCTCCATCCGCACCAAGCGAACCAGCGCGGCGCGGAGGACGGACAACCGCCCTCCGCGCGATGGCGACAAGATGCAGCGCGACTTCCTCACCGAGCGCGCAGCGACCGGCGCCGGTAAGTCGGTGCGCGCCCTGGAACGCCGGCTGCAACGCATGGAAGAGGTGGCCGAGCCGCGCACCGGCTGGGAGCTGCGCCTGTCGCTGGCCGCGTCGAACCGCAGCGGCGACCTGGTGGCTGAAGCGGATAACGTCGTCAAGACCTACGGGGCGTTCCGGCTCGGTCCACTGGCGCTGGCCGTGCACTGGCGTGACCGACTGGCACTGCTGGGCCACAACGGCGCCGGCAAGAGCGTGCTGATCGGGTTGCTGACGGGTGCGGTGCAACCCGACTCTGGCACGGTGCGCCGAGGACCGGGCGTGCAGGTCGGCGTGCTGCGACAGGGCGGCGCGGATCTTGCCGGCGCCCGTTCCGGCCTGGCGACGTTCCTGTCCGAAGTGTCAGCGACGGAGGCCGGCGCGCGCACGCTGCTGGCCAAGTTCGATCTCGGGGCCGACCACGTGCTGCGTCGCGTCGATAGTTACTCCCCCGGTGAACGCTGCCGCCTCGGCTTGGCCATCCTGATGGCCAAGGGTGCCAACTGGCTGGTGCTCGACGAGCCGACCAACCACCTCGACCTGGAGGCACAGGAGGAGCTGGAGCAGGCGCTGACCGGCTTCGACGGCACGCTCCTGGTGGTGTCGCACGACCGCGAGTTCCTCGAGCGCATCGGCATCACCCGCCGCGTTGAGCTAGCCGACGGCAAGTTGCTGAGCGACGTCCCGGCCTGACCTGAGGTCGTCCACAACCGCCGGGAAACAACCCCTCTCTGTGACACACCTGGACGTCATACTGAACACATGTTCGAGTCCGCCACCTCGTTATCACGCGACTGCGCCGTTCCATTGTGCGACCGCCCTGCCGCCACACGCGGCTGGTGTCACGGCAATTACCTGCGCTGGTACCGCAAGGGTGACGTCGAGGAAGACAAGGCGTGGCGGCCACGAGTCGCCCCCAAGTGCCAGGTTACGGTTGCTCTCGATCTGCGAATGCCCAGGGCGTTTGCGGCACGCACTACAAGCGCTTGCTGAAGCACGGCGAGATCCAGCCCGAACGAGCGGTGCGTGTGACGACAGGCGAGGGCTGGTTGAGCCACGGTTACTGGAACGTCCCGGTCCCGCCGGAGGATCGACACCTCACCAACGGTGACACCAAGGTCGGTGAACACCGCCTGGTGATGGCCAAGCACTTGGGCCGAGCGCTGTATCCGGATGAGGTGGTGCACCACCGCAACGGCATTCGCACCGACAACCGGCTGGAAAATCTCGAGTTGTGGTCGACGGCCCACCCGAAGGGCCAGCGAATCGACGAGAAGGTCCATTTCGCCGTCGAGATACTACGGCGCTCCGAGCCTCATCGACTTCGCTTCTGATGGGCGATCTCTCAACTGTGTACGTAGTCCCGAGGAGGTTTGAACTCCCGTTTCCGCCTTGAGAGGGCGGCGTCCTGGGCCACTAGACGACGGGACCGCAGCTCGGGGGGAAGGACTCGAACCCTCAATAACTGGACCAGAACCAGTCGTGTTGCCGTTTACACCACCCCCGAAGGGCGG
>JACCVM010000064.1 GCA_013698135.1 Euzebyaceae bacterium
ACATCAACAACAACGACGAGATCGCCGAACGCGCCGGCCTGATCGCGCTGACCGACGAGCAGAAGCAGGAGGCCACGCAGAAGGTGGAGTCGCTGGTCTCGGGCGGCGGCGCGGACGCCTCTGGCGGCAGCGAGACGACTCCCTAGGGCGCGTACGCAGGACGAGCCCACGGTCACATGAGCCCACCCACCAACAGCGTCTCCTCCGCCGAGCCCCCTCGGATCGGCCTGGAGCGGCGCAAGCCGCGCTACGGCGAGAAGGTCATCATCGGCCTCCTCGCCGTGTGCGCGGCGGTGTCGGTGGCCGTGACCGTGGGCATCGTCTTCTCCCTCGTCGGGCCGACCGTCTCCTTCTTCTCGGAGGTCCCGCTCACCGAGTTCTTCTCCTTCGCCGAGTGGTCGCCGCTGTTCGCCGACGGGGAGTTCGGCGTCTTCGAGATCGTCGCCGGCACGCTCAACGTCACCCTGTGGGCCGTCGTGGTGGGGCTCCCGCTCGGCCTGGGCTCGGCGATCTACCTGTCCGAGTACGCCAGCCCCCGGGTGCGCCGAATCCTCAAGCCCACGCTCGAGGTGCTGGCCGGCGTGCCGACGGTCGCCTTCGGCTTCTTCGCGCTGACCTTCATCACGCCGATCCTCTCCGACATCTGGCCCGGCTTCCTCGGCGACGGCCCGAGCATCTTCAGCGCCGGCGCGGCTGGGATCGCCATCGGGCTGTTCATCCTGCCCATCGTGGCCTCCATCTCCGACGACGCGATGACCTCGGTGCCCAACAGCCTGCGCGAGGGCGCCTACGCGCTGGGCGCCACCCGCCTGAAGGTGGCCACGCGGGTGGTGGTGCCCGCGGCCCTGTCGGGCATCGTCGCCTCCTTCGTGCTGGCCATCTCGCGAGCCGTGGGGGAGACCATGGTCGTGCTCATCGCCGCCGGCAACAGCCCGAACCTGACCCTCAACCCGGCAGAGAGCATCCAGGCCATGACGGCCTTCATCGCCACGACCGCCACCGGCGACATCGGCGTCGGCACGCTCGAGTACGAGACGATCTTCGCGGTCGGCGCCCTGCTCTTCGTCATGACGATGATCATGAACGTCTTCGCCATCCGGCTGGTGCGCAAGTACCGGGAGGTCTACGAGTGACGACAGCGGTGCGCAAGACGCAGGACGCCGCCCGCGAGGCGACCGTCGCCAAGCTCGGCCAGATCCCCACCGGCGATCGCATCCGCGGCCTGGCCTTCAAGCTGCTCGTCCTCACGTCGGCGATACTCGGCGTGGCGGGCCTGCTGGCGCTGATCATCCAGTCCGGCGTGGTGGGGGCCGAGCGCCTCAATCTCGACCTGTTCACGCAGGGACCCTCGAGCCTGGCGGAGGAGGGTGGCTTCCTCGCCGGCATCCTCGGCACCCTGTTCGTCATCGGCGGCGTGCTGGTCACCGCCGTCCCCCTGGGCATCGGTGCAGCGATCTACCTGGAGGAGTTCGCCAAGAAGGAGAACTGGTTCAACCGGCTCATCGAGCTCAACATCCAGAATCTCGCGGCCGTTCCGTCGATCGTCTTCGGCATCCTGGGCCTGGGCCTGATCGTCCGTGGCCCGATCGGGCTCGGCGGCGTCGCCTTCGCCGGCTCGCTGACCTTGGCCCTGCTGGTGCTCCCCACGGTGATCCTCGCCTCCCGCGAAGCTCTGCGCGCTGTGCCCACCTCGATCCGCGAGGGCGCGATGGCCCTTGGCGCGACGCGCTGGCAGGCGGTCCGCCACCAGGTGCTCCCGTCGGCCGTCCCCGGCATGGCCACCGGCTCCATCCTCGCGCTCTCCCGCGCCATCGGGGAGACGGCACCGTTGCTGCTGGTCGGCGCCGCCGTCTTCGTGACGGCCAATCCCGACGACCCCTTCGAGGGTGCGTACACCGTCCTGCCGGTGCAGATCTACAATTACGTCGCGCGACCCCAGGAGGAGTTCCAGGTGCTGGCGGCGGCCGGGATCATCGTGCTGCTGATCGTGCTGATCGTGAT
>JACCVM010000205.1 GCA_013698135.1 Euzebyaceae bacterium
AGACGCTCAAGCGCGTGCTCGAGGCCAGCGAACGATAGTCCTGGTCACCGCTCCCCGGCCTGGGGGTTCCGCCCGCATGGCAGGGCATAGTCCGCCGATACCAGCTCCGCCTTGTGGCTGCGACAGCACTCAGTCGGTGGCCCAGGCGAGGCTGCGCTGCACCGCTTGGCGCCAGCGGGCCTGGCGGGCGTCGCGCTCGGCGGTCTCCATCATCGGATCGAAACGACGGTCCAGCTGCCAGACGGCGGCCAGCTCGTCGGTCGACGCCCAGACCCCCGCACCGAGTCCGGCGAGGAAACCAGCCCCCATCGCGGTGGTCTCGGCAACCGTGGGCCGCAGCACCGGCACCCCGAGCAGGTCTGCCTGGAACTGGCACAGCAGATCCATCGCCGAGGCGCCGCCGTCGACGCGCAGCGCTTCAAGCGCAAGCCCCGAGTCGACCTGCATCACCTCCAGCACGTCGCGGGTCTGGTAGGCCATCGCCTCGACGACCGCCCTGGCCAGGTGCGCTGCGGTGGTGCCCCGCGTGATCCCCACCAGGGTGCCGCGCGCGTACGGGTCCCAGTGCGGCGCGCCGAGGCCGGTGAAGGCGGGGACCAGGAACAGGTCGCCGGTCTCATCGACCTTGGCGGCCAGCGGTCCGGTCTCTGCGGCCTCGCCGATGATGCCGAGGCCGTCGCGCAGCCACTGCACCGCGGAGCCGGTGGCGAAGATCGACCCTTCGAGGGCGTAGACCAGCCCGTCGCCGAGGTCCCACGCCACCGTGGTCAGCAGCCGCTGCGACGCCACCGCCCGCGAGCCGGTGTTGAGGAGCACGAAGCTGCCGGTGCCGTAGGTGTTCTTGGAGGTTCCGGCCTGCCAGCAGCCCTGCCCGAACAACGCCGCCTGCTGGTCGCCGGCGACGCCGCTGATGGGAATCGCGGCGCCGAAGAACACGTCGGGGTCGGTGGTCCCGAAGTCACCGGTGTTGGGGCGCACCTCGGGCAGCCCGGCCGCCGGTACGCCCACCAGGTCGCAAAGCTCATCGCTCCATGACCCGGCGTAGATGTCGAACAGCATCGTCCGCGAGGCGTTTGCGGGGTCGGTGGCGTGGACCCGCCCGCCGGTCAGCTTGGCGACCACCCAGCTGTCCACCGTGCCGAACGCCAGGTCACCGCGTTCGGCCCGGTCCCGCAGCCCGCCTGACTCCAGCAGCCACTCCAGCTTGGTGGCGGTGAAGTAGGCGTCGATGACCAGCCCCGTGCGTGAGCGGACGAGGTCGACGTGGCCGGCGTCGCGCAGCTCGTCACAGCGCCGGGCGGTGCGCCGGTCCTGCCACACCATGGCGCGGTGGACCGGCTGGAGCCGAGCGCGGTCCCACACCACCGCGGTCTCGCGCTGGTTGGAGATGCCCAGCGCGGCCAGGCGGCCGGCGTCGGTGCCAGAGGCGCGCAGCGCCTGGCCGCAGGCGGCGATCACCGCCGACCAGATTTCGTCGGGGTCGTGCTCCACCCAACCGGGCCGCGGGAAGTGCTGGGGGAACTCGGCGTAGCCACGCGCCAGCACCGTGGCGCGCTCGTCGATCACCAGCGCCGTCACGCCGCTGGTGCCGGCGTCCATCGCGAGCATCCTGGCCACGTCCGTGCTCCCGTCGCTGCCTGCATCGGTGGCTCGCGAGTGTAGGTAGGCCAGGCGACCCGCTTAGGATGCCCGCGTGGTGACGCGAATCGGAGTGCTCACGGGCGGCGGCGACTGCCCTGGGCTCAACGCCGTCATCCGCGCGATCGTCCGGCGTGGCGACGACGAGCACAACACCGTCGCCGTCGGCTTCCGCAACGGTTGGCAGGGGGTGCTGGAGGGCAACCCGCAGCAGCTGACCCGCGACTCGACCCGCGGGATCCTCCACCGCGGCGGCACGATCCTCGGCACCAGTCGCGTCAACCCGGTCGACAGCCCGTCCGGACCCGAGAGGATCGCCGAGACACTTGAGGTCCACCAGCTGTCGGGGCTGATCGTCATCGGTGGCGAAGGCACCCTGTCGGCCGCGCGACGGCTGTCCGACGACCACGGGATCCCCGTCGTCGGTGTGCCCAAGACCATCGACAACGATCTCGGCGGCACCCAGTTCACGATCGGCTTCTCCACCGCGCTGGACGTGGCCACGGAAGCCGTCGACCGCCTGCATTCCACCGCCGAGAGCCACAACCGGGTGATGCTGCTGGAGGTGATGGGCCGCCACGTCGGCTGGATCGCCACCTACGCCGGCATCGCCGGCGGCGCCGACGCCATCCTCATCCCCGAGCAGCCGTTCCACATCGACCGCATCTGCCGGCACCTCAAGCGCCGGCACGGGTCGGGGCGGACCTTCTCCATCGTCGTGGTCGCCGAGGGCGCCGTTCCCGCCGCGGGCACGCTGGACCTGCCCGACTACGAGCACGACGAGTTCGGGCGGCCGATTCTCGGCGGCATCGCCAACTTCTTGGGCCCGCAGATCGAGCAGCGCACCGGCTTCTCCACCCGGGTGACAATCCTGGGCCACGTGCAGCGAGGTGGTACGCCCAACGCCTTCGACCGGGTGCTCGGTTCCAGCATGGGCGTCGCCGCCGTCGACTGCGCGGCCACCGGCATGTGGGGCCGCATGGTGGCGATGCGCGGCAACGCCATCGTTCCGGTCGCCTTGGAGGAAGCGACCCGTGAGCTCAAGCGCGTGCCGACCGGCATGTACCAGGTGGCCGAGGTCTTCTTTGGTTGAGCTGCGGGTCGGCAACGAACTTGATCTGGACGTGGTGACAGACGTCTACCGCGACTCGACGCTGGGCGAGCGTCGGCCGGTCGACGACCGCGAGCGGATGCGGACGATGCTGGCCAACGCCAACCTCGTGGTGACCGCCTGGGACGCAGACGCCATGGTCGGCATCGCGCGGTCGCTGTCGGACTTCGCCTACGCCACCTACCTGTCCGACCTTGCGGTCCGCCGTTCCTATCAGCGCCGGGGCGTCGGCAAGGCGCTGATCGCCCGCATCCAGCAGGAGGGCGGCGCCGCCCGGATCATCCTGTTGGCTGCGCCCGCGGCGGCGGATTACTACCCCCGCATCGGCCTGCGCCGGCACGACTCGGCGTGGTGCCTGTGGCCCGACGAGGCGGTGACCGCCCCGTGATCGACCTGCGCAGCGACACCGTCACCAAGCCGACGCCTGAAATGCGGCGGGCGATGGCCGATGCCGAGGTCGGCGACGACGTCTACGGCGAAGATCCAACGATCCTGCGGCTGCAGGATCGCACCGCCGAGCTGTTCGGGCGCGAGGCGGCCCTGCTGTGCCCCAGCGGCGTCATGTGCAACCAGCTGTGGCTGCGGGTGCTGGCTCGGCCCGCCACCGAGGTGGTCATCGAGGCCGACGCGCACATCGTCAACTACGAAGCCGGCGCTGGAGCGCTGTTGGCCGGAGTGCAGTTCCGCACCCTCGCCGCTCCCTACGGGCTGCTGAGCGCTGACGACGTGGCGGGCGCCCTGCGTGCGGACATCTTCCCCCTGACCCCAACGTCGCTGGTGTGCGTCGAGCAGACGCACAACCGCCGCGGCGGCACGGTCTATCCGCAGTCCCAGCTGGAAGGGATCCGCGACGTCTGTGCGGACGCCGGCGTGCCGCTGTACATGGACGGTGCCCGGGTGTTCAACGCCAGCGTCGCGTCGGGGGTCGGCCTCGACGTCTACGGCGGCATGGTCAGCGGGCTGATGTGCTGCGTGTCCAAGGCGCTGGGTGCCCCCGTCGGCTCGCTGATGGTCGGCGACGCCGACGCGATCGACGAGGCCAAGCTGTGGCGCCGGCGCTATGGCGGAGCGATGCGCCAGGCGGGCGTCATCGCCGCGGCGGGACTGCTGGCGCTGGACCGCGTCGAACGCCTGGCCGACGACCACGCCAACGCCCGGCTCCTGGCCGAGGCCGCGGCCGAAACGCATCCCGACGGCGTCGACCTGCAGCAGGTCGAGACCAACATCGTCTATGTCGAGGACGTCGACTCGGCACTGGTGTGCGTCGGTCTCCGCGAGCAGGGGGTGCTGGCCGGGGCGATGGATCGGCGCACCGTGCGGCTCGTCACCCACCCCGACGTCACTGCCGACGACTGCCGGCGTGCGGCCGCGGCGCTGCGATCGGTGCTCGCGGAGCAGCGGTGAGCCGCACCGTCCTGATCCTCGGCGGTCAGCTGCCGGGCTGCTAGCCCCGGATGGGCAATCGTGTGCGTCGGGCCGCGTGGGCGGCGGAATCCGCACACAGTTGCGGCGGCACAGGAGTCGTGTGCGTCCGCCCGCGTGGGCGGCGGAATCTGCACACGATGGCGGAGAGGACGGTGTTGTCACGCCGGCCATCGCGCGGCCCGATGGCGCGCCGCAGTCACGCCTCGGCGATTAGCCCGCCAAGCCGTCGAGGCGACGCGGATCACCCTCGCCAGGCGGAGCGGCCAGCGGCCCGCCGCCGCGCAGCTCGGCAATAAGCATGCCGGCGAGGATGCAGGCACAGCCGACCCAACCGCGCCCGGTCAGCCGTTCACTCAACAGCAGGAAACCGAACAGCCCCGCGAAGACCGGTTCCATCGTCAGGATGACCGCGGTCCGCGTTGGCGGGATGTGGCGCTGCGCGGCGGTCTGGATCAGGAAGGCCGCCGCGCTGGCCAGCAACGACGTCACCGCGACGGCCGCTACGACCCCGCCGTCCCAGCGCACCGGCACACGGCCGAGCTCCAGCGTTGCGGCCATCGTGGTGTGCAGGGCACCCGCGACCAGCAGCTGCACGGCGGTCAGCGCTACCGGGTCGTGGCGCGCCGACCAGGCGCCCAATCCCACGATGTGCGCGGCGAAGCTGATCGCACAACCGAGCACCAGCACGTCGCCGTAGCGCGGGACGAAGCCGTCGCCGAGACTGATCAGCGCCAGCCCAACGGTGGCCAGGATCACGCCGCCAACGGCCGCTCCGCCCGGCGTCGAGCGCAGCAGCACCGCGGACAGCAGCGGCGTGAACACCACGAACATCCCGGTGACAAAGCCGGCGTTGCTCGCGGTGGTGTGCTGCAGGCCGATCGTCTGCAGGGCATAGCCGCCGAACAGCGCTGCGCCCAGCACCCCGCCATGACGCCACCCGGCGCTGCCGATGCGCCGGACGGACGGCAGCGCCACGGCGCTCAGGGCGACGCCTGCGAGCAGGAACCGGACACTGTTGAAGCTGTACGGCGGCACGCGCTCGACCGCGGCCTTGACGACCGGGAAGGTGACGCCCCACACCGCCGTCACCGCCACGAGCGCCAGCTCGTAGGTCCAGCGGCCGGATCTCAGCCTTCGGCCTCTTCGGCGGCCTGCGAGAACGTGTACAGGTCGACGCGGTCCTCGCGGCGAACCGTGGCGCCGGCCTCGGGAACCTGGGCCTCGACGAGACCGAAGTCACCGCGGCGGAACGGACCGATCTGCGGCCGCGGCTGCTCGGTGATGGTCGCCCGCAAGGTCAGTGCCGCAAGGTCAGCCTGTGCCTGCCCGATCGGCTGACCGTTCACGTCGGGCATCGCAAAGTGCAGCGGACCCAGCGACACGGTGACCGCGACGCTCGTGTCCTTGTCGACGGTCCGTCCCGCCCTGACGTCCTGGCGCACGACCGTGCCGAGCTCTGGGAACCGGTCGCTGTAAGCCTGCGTGACCGATGCCCGCAGCTTCGCTTTCCGCAGGGCGGTGACCGCCTCGTCGCGCGGCAGACCACGGATCTTGGGCACCTCGACCTGTTCGATGCCCTTGGAGACGGTCAGGGCCAGGTTCCCGCCCGCGTCGACCGTGGTGCCGGCGTCCGGTGACGCGGCGATGACCCGGCCGGTGGCGACCGTGTCGGAGAACCGTTCGCGGACTTCCACTTCGAAGGCATAGGGCGCCGCCGACAGCAGCTCGACCGCCTGCCGGCGAGTTCCGCTGACGACATCCGGCACGCTGACCGAGGCCGGGCCACGCGAAACGACCACGGCGACCACGCCTCCGCGACGCAACGGCGAGCCGGGGTCGGGACTTTGGTCGAGCACCGTGCCCGCCGGCGCCGACAGGTGGTAGCGGCGTGCCTCCAGCTCGGCGGTCATGCCCTGGGCGGCCAGCGTGTCGTCGACCGCGGCCTTGGTGGCGCCGCCCAGATCCGGGACGTGCTGTACGGGGGCCAGTACCCAGTTCCACACGCCCGCAGCGGTCGCGGCAGCCACCAGCAGCAGGGCGACGAGCAGCAGGAAGGGACGGCGCGGTCGCCGACGGCGCCGGCCGGGGGCTGCAACCGCTCCGGCCGCGCCACCCCCTGTCGTGGTCGTCACGGCCGTGGCCTCGGTGGCCGGCGACGACGCCGGGATCACGACCGTGTCGTCGGCATCTGCGGCGGCCGGAACCGTCACCGGCGAGGGCCCGCCCGGCACGGCCTCGCGCAGCGCCGTCGCCAGCGCCGCCATGTCGGGATAGCGCTTCGCCGGCTGCACCGCCGTCGCCTTGGCCACAACCCGGTCCAGGGGCCGCGGCACGTCGGTGACGTAGCGACTGGGCGGCGGCACCGGCTCGCGGGCGTGGCGCACGGCGACCGCCATGGGGCTGTCCGCCGGCAAGGACTTTCGTCCGGTGAGCAACTCGAAGATGAGCACCCCGACCGCGTACTGGTCGGTGCGGTCGGTGGCTTCGTGGCCGTCGACGATCTCGGGTGCCATGTAGTGGACGCTGCCGATCAGCGTGCCGGTGGCGGTGTGGCTGGTGGCCGCCGCGGCCCTGGCGATCCCGAAATCGGCGACCTTGGGTGTGCCGCCAGCGGCCACGAGGATGTTCTCGGGCTTGATGTCACGGTGGACGACATTGTTGGCGTGCGCGCGGGCCAGCGCGTCGCACACCGGCCCGGCGATCGCGAGCATCTCGGCGGGAGGCAGGCGCCCCCGGCGGTCGAGCAGCTCGCGCACGGATGGCCCGTCCACCAGCTCCATCACGATGTAGGGCAGTTCGGCCACGCCCTGATCGAACACGTTGACGATGCAGGGATGCAGCAGCGACGCCGCGTTGCGGGCCTCGGTGCGGAACCGGGCCAGGAACGAAGGGTCGTGGGCCAGGTGGGGATGCAGCACCTTCACGGCCACGTTGCGGTCCAGCGACTCGTCGTGCGCGCGATAGATCGTGGCCATGCCACCGGCGCCGATGCGCGCGGTCATGCGGTAGCGGCCACCGAGCAGCGCACCCACCGCAATGGGCCCGGCACCGGCGACGAATTCCGTATCTGGCGCTGGGTTCATGCCGCGGGGAGTCTACGGTCGTCGCGGCGCCGGGCTCCGCAGGCGGCACGACGGTCCCTGCGCTACCGCTTCGCTACATGAGCGCGGCCCGTGCGCTAGCGCTTCGCTACATGAGCGAGGCCCGTCCCGCGCCTATGCTTCGCGCCGATGGCCGACGCCTTCGACGAACAGCTGGTCTCGCTGGGTTTCGCGGCGGTGCAGAAGGACCGGCGGGGCGTGCGGCAGTTCGCTCGCCGCCCCAACCGCTACCTGACCGAATGGGTGCACGACGACGGCCGAGAGCTGCTGTTCACCTGGGAGTTCGACCTCGGCGAGTTCTGCTCCGCGGTCGGTTGGCAGATCGGCGCAGCCGAGCACAGCTTTCAGATCCTGTACCCGCAGTTCGACGTGCGCATCGGCCGCGACGTCGACGCGGTCGCCCTCGAGTTGCAGCGCCTCGAGCAACGTCTCAACGGCCTCGACTTGGCAGATCCGGCCCTCTAGCGAGGGCCTGGGGGCAGATCCGGCCCTCTAGCGAGGGCCGATCCGATCAGATCCGGAGCTCTTCCTGACTCTCGAGGTCATGAGCGGGTGCAGAAGCCGACTTTGGTGTCCGAAACGGCACCCGGTCCGGCGGTGATGGAAGCGGCGTCTATGAGTGGGTGCAGAAGCGGACGCTGGTGTCCGAGACGGCACCCGATCGCATGCCAAGGTCAGCCAACCGCGCGATGGCCGCCATCGGTGGCGGCCGGCTGTCGTCTCCGGCCCTCGGCGGTAGGGTTGCGGATACCACGGGAGTCCGGAACCGTCCGGGCTGAGAGGGCAGCAGCCGACCGTCAGACCTGATCCGGTTCATGCCGGCGAAGGGAGCGCAGTGGACACGATCATCGTCGGCGGCGGCGCCATCGGGCTCGCCGTCGCCTGGCGAGCCGCGCAGGCGGGGCTCGCCGTGACCGTGGTCGACCCCAACCCAGCCCGGGGGGCGACCTGGGCCGCCGCCGGCATGCTCGCTCCCGTCACCGAGGCGCACTACGGCGAGGACGCCCTGCTGGAGCTGAACCTGGAGTCGGCGCGCCGCTGGCCGTCGTTCGCCGCCGAGCTGAGCGAGGCGACGGGCAGAGATCTGGGCTACCGCCAGTGCGGGACCGTGTCGGTCGCCCGTAACCCCGACGATAACGCCGCCCTCGACGAGCTGTTCGCCTTCCAGCAGCGCCTCGACCTGGAGGTCCAACGGCTGTCGGCGCGTGAGGCGCGATCGTTGGAGCCGGCCCTCTCGCCGCGGGTGCGCGGTGGCATCCTCGTTTCCGGCGACCATCAGGTCGACAACCGCGCCTTCGTCGACGCGCTGCGCGCCGCGGCTGAGGCCGCCGGGGTGACGCTGCGACGAACGCGAGTCACGGCGCTTCGTACCCGCGGCGACCGAGTCGAAGGCGTCGAGCTGGCCGACGGCGGGGTGCTGACCGCGTCGGAGGTCGTGCTTGCCGCCGGCGCCCACAGCGGCCAGATCGGCGGTGTCCCGGCCGCCGCGGTGCCCTCGGTGCGCCCCATCAAGGGACAGCTGCTGCACCTGCGGGGGCCGTCGCCGCTGGCAACGCGCAACATCCGCGGTCTTGACGTCTACATCGTCCCGCGCGCCGACGGGCGGGTCGTCGTCGGCGCAACCGTCGAGGAACTGGGCTTCGACACCCGCGTGACGGCGGGAGCGGTCCACGAGCTGCTGCGCGAGGCGTGGACCCTGTTGCCCGGTCTGGCCGAGCTGGAGCTGGTCGAGGCCACCGCCGGGCTGCGGCCCGGCTCCCCGGACAACGCACCGCTGCTCGGCGGGACCGCGGTGGACGGGCTACTGCTGGCCACCGGCCACCACCGCCACGGCGTGCTGCTGACGCCGGTGACCGCCGACGGGCTCGCCGAGGCGTTGACGGGCGGACCCGCCGAGGCCATCGCGGCCTTCAGCCCTCGGCGGTTCGCGGCGGCCGGAGCGCCCGCGTGAGCGCCGGCGTGACGGTCGTCGTCAACGGTTCCTCGCAAACGGTCCCAGAAGCGCTGGATCTGGCCGCGCTGGTGCGCCGCCTCGGCCGTGACCCTGACCGGCCAGGCACCGCCGTGGCCCGCAACGGTGAGGTCGTCCCGCGCCGGCAGTGGGCCGGGACGCGGTTGGCCGAAGGCGATTCGGTGGAGGTGCTGCACGCGGTGGGTGGCGGATGAGCGTGCGCGACCAGGTGAACCAGGTACCGGACCTCGTCGACGAGGATCCATTCCTGCTCGGCGGCCGGAGCTTCAGCTCGCGGCTGGTGATGGGAACCGGCGGTGCGGCCAGCCTCGACGCGCTGGAGGCGGCGCTGCGGGCCTCGGGCGCCCAGCTGGCCACCGTCGCCCTGCGCCGCGTCGACCCGTCCTCGCACGGGTCCGTGCTGGATGTGCTGGACCGCTGCGGGGTGCAGCTGCTGCCCAACACCGCCGGGTGCTTCACCGCCCGCGACGCGGTGCTGACGGCCAAGATGGCCCGTGAGGTCTTCGAGACGGACTGGATCAAGCTGGAGGTCATCGGCGACGACCGGACCCTGCTGCCCGACGGGGCCGAACTGCTCGACGCCGCCGAAAGGCTGGTCGACGACGGCTTCGTGGTCCTGCCCTACACCAACGACGACCCGATCCTGTCGGCGCGCCTGGAAGACGTCGGCTGCGCCGCGGTCATGCCGCTGGGCTCACCCATCGGCAGCGGCGCGGGCATCCGCAACCCCTACAACCTGCGGATCATCGTCGAGCGCGCGCAGGTGCCCGTCATCCTCGACGCCGGCATCGGCACGGCCAGTGACGCTTGCATGGCCATGGAGCTGGGCTGCGACGCGGTGCTGCTGGCCAGCGCGGTGACGCGAGCGCAGGAGCCGGCGGTGATGGCCACCGCCATGCGCCAGGCGGTGACGGCCGGCCGTCTCGCCGGCCGGGCTGGGCGCATCCCACGCCGCCTGCACGCCGAGGCCTCAACGCCCTTCGTCGGTCTCGCGGAGCTGACCTAATGACAGTCCACAGCGGGTGCTCCTCGATCCACGCGCTCCTCAATGGGGGCTAACTGGCGGCAAGAGCGGCTGGCGGATGCGTGGCTGTACCTGTGCATGGACCGGCGTGCGGATCAAGGCGACCTCGATGGCTTCCTCGACGCCGTGCTGGGTGCTGGCGTCGACTTGGTGCAGCTGCGCGACAAGGCCGCGACCCGCCACGAGCTGGCCGCTGCCTCGGCGATGTTCCGGGCCGCCGCAGACCGCCACGGCGCACTGTTCATCCTCAACGACGACGCTCGACTGGCCGCCGAGGTCGGCGCCGACGGCGTGCACGTCGGCCAGGACGACCTGCATCCGTCCGACGCCCGCGCCCTGGTGGGGTCCGACGCCATCGTGGGCCGGTCGACGCACTCGGTGGCCGAGGTCGACCGTGCGCTGGATGAGGACTGCGATTACTTCGCGGTCGGCCCGGTGCACGCCACGCCCACCAAGCACGGACGGCCGGCCATCGGGCTGGAGCCGCTCCGCCACGCCGCCGCCCTTGACCAAGAGCGGCCGTGGTTCGTGACCGGTGCCATGAGCCTGACCACCGCGCCGGAGGTGCTGGCCACCGGCGCCCGTCGCCTGGTGGTCGTGCGAGCCATCACCGAGGCGCCCGACCCCGCTCGCGCCGTCAACGAACTCGCCGGCCTGCTGCGCGGGTAACGCGCTCGCGGTCAGGCCGCCGAAATCTCGCCGGCCATGGCCTCGACCCTCGAGGGGAGCATCGGACCGTCCAACCGCTCGACGATCACCCCGTCGGCGCCGACCGAGAACAGCCACGGCTCGGTCGGCAGCTTCCAGCGCGACACGGGGCGCGACACGGTCTGGCCCTGGTCGGCGTAGATCTCGCAATGGATGAACGCGGTGTCGCCCCAGTCGCCGCCGGTGCGAATCTCGTCGACGGTGCTGGTGGCAGGCCCGCAGACGGCGGTCTGGCAGTAGGCAGGGGTGGCAAACAGCAGCATCACGGGCCTGCCGGCCTCGAGCGCGGCGTCGAGGCTGACCTCGTGCATCCCGCAGGGCGGTTCCTGCGTGCAGATCTTGACGAAGCCGAGCTCTTGTCCAACGGTCGGGGTCTTGACCGACACCGCCTCGTCGCCGGCGACCTGTACTTGTGAGTCCTGTGGCGCCACCACGTTGATGGCCTGCGTGCCGTAGCGGTCGCCTTCCACGGCGACGAGCTCGACGCGGCCGGCCTCGGTCAGATCCAGCCGAGCGATGTACAGGCCGAGCGATCGATCGATCTCCTCGCTGTACTCGGTCGGAAATGGCCCGCCGATCTCATTGCCGTTGAGGTCGCGCAGGAACACCGAGACGTCGGCGTTGGGCACCGGGGTGTTCTGCAGGGTGCGCAAGCCGAAGGCCACGATCTGGTTGCGGCCGGTGAGCACCTCGAACGACGCAACCTGCGGTACCAGGGACGCCTCGCCGCCGGGGATACCGCCGCCGGATCGCGAGCAGGCGGCCAGCATCCCCCCGGTTCCGAGGGTGCCGGCGAGCAGGGCGGACGACCGCAAGAAGTCTCGTCGACGCATGCCGGTCAGACTAGCGGCGCCGCTAGCCGCGCAGGTCGCGCTGCGATCCCGCGCTCATGCCGCGCAGCGGTCGCCCGTGATGCTATTGGCAGGCAGATGGCAGACTCGCGGCCATGCGGCGACTCATGGCGGCACTGCTCGGCATGGTGCTGCTGACGTCGTGCTCGGCGGGCAGCGATGACGACGCCCCTCGGGTCGTGGTGGGCGCCGGGTCGACCACCGAGCAACGGGTTCTGGCAGCGCTGACCGTGCTGTCCCTGGCCCGTGCGGGGCTTCGCGCCGAGGTTCGCGACGACCTGGGCGGCACCGTCGGGCTGCGGCGGGAGGCGCTGGCGGGTGGGGTCGACATGTTCTGGGACTACACCGGGGCGGCGTGGGCGCTGGGGATGGGCCGGCAGGCGCCGCCCTCCGATCCGCAGGCCTCCTTCGAGCGCGTGCGGACCGCCGACGAGGATCGCGGCCTGACCTGGCTGCGGCCCAGCTCCGCCAACGCCACCCTGGCGCTGTTCGTGCGGACCGACGACCTACCTGCCGCCGAGCGGCCCAACGGGCTGGGTTGGCTGGGACGCCAGCTGGGGCGCAGCGGCCGGCGGTTGTGCGCCGACCCCGACTTCATCCGGCGCCCGGGAGGCTTGGAGTCCCTGGCCGCCGGCTACGGCATGCAGCTGCAGCGGGTGAACCAGACGGCGGTGCCGGCGCGAGAAAACGACGCGATCGCCGAGGTGGCGAAGGGCCGCTGTTTCGCGGCGCTGGCGACAGCGACGTCGGGCCGCGCCCGCCGGGCGGGTCTGGTCCTCGTCGCCGACCACCGCGCGGTCTTCCCGGCCTTCATCGTCTCCCCGGTCGCGCGGACCGACCGGCTGGAGCAGGACGCCAGGCTCGCCGCCGCCTTGGACCCGCTGGCGCAGGTGCTGGACACCGAGCGGCTGGCCGCGCTCAACGCCCGTGCCGAGACCGGCGAGGATCCACGGGACATCGCGCGCGACTTTTTGGACGACGTGCTGCCCCGCTCGCGCCAGTAGCCGCCGCAGCCGAGGCCATCCCTGCCCGAACAGGCTCACCCACGTCTGCTTGACGTCGGCGGCTGGGCGTCGTACGGTGCCCGCACCGGATCGAACATGTGTTCGATCACCCGGCCGGCGGTCGGGACGCGTGGGGAAGGCGCGTCCCGGCCACCGCCGCCTTCCCGCCACCCCACATGCCGCACGGACGGCAGCGCACGGCGCGGAGGCAAGACGATGACCAAGCGCTACCGCGAGCCGGTGGAGGTGACCGCCGCCGCGGCCGGCGCCGATCCACACACCCCGGTGGGCTTTGTCTGGCGAGGATCGACCTATCGGGTGCTCTCGGTGCTCGGGCACTGGCGTGAGGACGCGGCCTACTGGTCTGGCGGCGGTGTCGAGATCCCGCAACGCGACCTGTGGCGGGTGGAGGCACGCAACACCACCCCCGCCAGCGGCGTCTACGAGCTGGTGCAGGAAGCCGGCGCCTGGCGCCTGGATCGCGTCTGGGACTGACGTCAGAAATACCATGCAACCGGTAGTGCCGGTAGATCCGCCGGGCGCCTGGGTCCATCGCGTCGGCATCAACTTGGCCAACTCCGCCTTCCGCCGGGCGGCGGCTCGCCGTCGCGCGCAACGCCGTCTGCTGGCGGGCACGCGGACTGAGCATCACGACGCTGACGCCGTTGACGCCGTCGCGGTGCGCCAAGCGCTTGCGGCGCTGCCGACCCGCAAGCGCACCGCAGTGGTGCTGCGCTACTACCTCGACCATTCCGTGGCCGAGACGGCCGAGCTGATGGGCGTACCGCAAGGGACGGTCAAGAGTCTCGTCGCTCGAGCCATGGTCGATCTGCGCGCCGGTTTGCGTGGATCAGCAACCGAAAGGGGTGTCCGGTGAACGACATCATCGACCGCATCGCTGCCGCAGCGCCGCAGCCACGGCAACCACTGGACCTCGACCGTGTTGTCCGCCGTGGCCGGCGGCTGCGACGCCGTCGCAGCGGGGCGATCGCCGCGGGTGCGCTGGGGCTCATCGCGGTCCTGGTCGTCGCCGTCGGTCAGGTCCAGCGCCCGCGTGTCCAGCTGGAGGTCACCCAAACGCCGGCGCTGTCCGTGCTGCAGCGCGAGGCCAGGCCCGACGACAGCCTGCCCGACGCTGTTCTGGAAGACCGTGGCGGTGGGCTGGACAGCGTCCTGGAGTCCGAGGTGCGCCTGGCGCGGGAGGACCGCCGGTTCCGCTACTACGTCGCGCCGACCACCGCGGGCGGCGTCTGCCTGATCGCCGTCCAGAAGTCGGGACCCGCACTCCGGGCCGCGACCTGTTCAAGCACCGCCGATGAGATCCTGCGGACAGCAGGCGTGATCCCGTTGAGCTTCCAGGCCGCGAACCAAAGGCGGTTGGTGGGCATCGTGCCGGACGGCTACGACGAAGTGCGTGCTGGCTCCTATCGGGTACCGATCACCGGCAACGTGTTCGCGTTCAACACCACGCCCCGCACGGCGTCAATACCCGACCCTGTGGTCATCAGAGGTCCGGCAGGGCAGCGCACGATCGACCTTTCGGGAAGCGCTCCCGCATCCGAGTGATCGCCGGCGGGCCGCTTCACCCGGCGCAAGCGGGGGAAGCTAGCCGACGCCATGGATGAGCCTTCGCTGTTCGACGAGCCCAGCCCTGACCCGCCCCCCGATTCGCTGGCCGAGCTGCGCCAGGCCGCGGCAGGCTGCACCAATTGCGACCTGTACCGCCACGCCATCCAGACCGTCTTCGGTGCCGGTCCGCAGGGCGCGCGGCTGATGTTGGTGGGGGAGCAGCCCGGCGACCGCGAGGACGTGGAGGGCGAGCCGTTCGTCGGCCCCGCCGGCCGCCTGCTCGATCAGGCGCTGGTCGAAGCCGGCATCGACCGCGACCTGGTGTACGTCACCAACGCCGTGAAGCACTTCAAGTTCGCGCCTCGTGGCAAGCGGCGCATCCACGCCACCCCCAAAGCCGAGGAGATCCGGGCCTGCCGACCGTGGCTGGATGGCGAGATCGCCGCGGTGCGTCCGGCGGTCGTGGCGGCCTTGGGCGCCACCGCCGCCAAGGTGCTGCTCGGACCGTCGTTCCGGGTGTCCAAGCAGCGCGGCGAGGTCGTGGAACGCGACGGGCTGCGCCTGACCGCCACCATCCATCCCTCGGCGATCCTGCGCGGTCCGCCCGAGCAGCGCGAGGTGGCCTTCGCCGACCTGGTCGACGATTTGCGCGGCATCGCCGCACTGCTCTAGCGACTATTCGATCCGCAGGTCGCCGAGTGCCTCGTCGACGGCCCTGTCGATGTCCTCCTCGCTGACGTCGCGGGAGCGCAGCCGCTTGGCGACCTCCCGCACGTGGCGCTGGCCCAGCACCTGGATCAGCCGCAGCTGGAACTCGACTGATGCGGTCCTGCCGCCGCGGCCGAGTCCAAGCTTTCTCTTCGCGGCCGCTGTCGAGCTTTCGGTGAGGTGCCCGAAGCCGCCGTCGACTTTGAGCTTCGGGTCCCCGCGGTGGAACGCGTTCAGGTTGCGTTGCAGCGTCTTGACGTCGGGCCCGTCGTCTCCCTTCCGCAACATCTCCTCGTTCTCCTGTCCGTCCAGCACGGGTGCGAGCCCCTCGGCGTCGGCCGGGGTGCCGATGTACTCGAAATGCATGGGGTCAGGGCGGGAGGTGTACGCCCCGCCCCACCGGAACCCGTAGCGGGCCGCGATCTTGCCTGCGCTGCGGGGCATGGTGTTGCGGCCCGGCGGCGGAGGGCCTTGCATCGCGTTGTCCGGCGCATCCAGATCGATGGCCAGGCCCCACGAGTGGTTCGAGGGGGTCGAGGTCCCTCGGATCGCGCGGTTGGCGAAGCCCCAGGACCAGTCGGGCCGGAACGGCGCACCTCTGGCCCGCTCGAGGTCGTGCACCAGGGCGGCGACCAGCGGACCGATCTCCGTCCGCACGGGCAGCCGCAGCCCGTTGGCGCCGCAGACGACCGTGACGATCTTGTCGGTCTGAGCGTTCGGCCAGCCCGAACCCCATCCTCGGTCGGCGGCGCTACTCATCCTCGACCGACCCTTCGACGGCGTCGTCGAGTTCCTCGTCGTCCAGCGCCCCGTCGTCGGCGACGCCTTCAGGCGGCAGGTCCTCGTCGCGGAAGCCTCGCTCAACCCGGTACATCGCGGCTTTCCCTCCGCAGCCCGCACTTCCATCAACCCCGCAGCTTCACCGTCTCAGGGTGCGACCCGCTCGTCAAGGGGCGAATACCCGGGTCACGCGACTTTGTCAACGCAGGCATGACAACGTCGCGGGACCGCCAGGAGGGCAGTGGCCGGCGGTATCGTCGCGGCCATGACTGAGCGCTACGCCGCCTTCGCCAGCCTGCGCTTCTCGCGGCCCGCCGACGGCGTGTTGGACATCGTCATGTCGACGCCGGGCAAGCTCAACGCGGCAGGACACGAGATGCACCGCGATCTCGCCGAGGTGTGGAACGAGGTCGACCGCGACCCTGACACCCGGGTGGCGGTCATCCGCGGCGAGGGCAAGGCCTTCTCATCCGGAGGCGATCTCGACCTGGTGGCCGACATGGCCGATGACTTCGCCGTACGCGTCCGCGTGCTGAAGGAAGCGCGCGACCTGGTCTACAACGTCATCAACTGCTCGAAACCGGTGGTGTCGGCGATGCACGGGCCAGCGGTCGGCGCCGGCCTGGTGGTGGGGCTGCTAGCCGACGTGTCGATCGCGGCGCGCTCGGCGCGGATCATCGATGGGCACACCAAGCTCGGCGTCGCGGCCGGTGACCACGCCGCCATCGTCTGGCCGCTGCTGTGCGGCATGGCCAAGGCCAAGTACCACCTGCTCACCTGCGAGCCGCTGTCGGGCGAGGAGGCCGAGCGCATCGGGCTGGTGTCGCTGTGCGTGGACGACGACGACCTGCTGGACACCGCCTACGCGGTGGCGGGGCGGCTGGCTGCGGGCAGCCAGAGCGCGATCCGCTGGACCAAGTACGCGCTGAACAACTGGCTGCGCAGCGCCGGGCCGGCGTTCGACACGTCACTTGCCCTCGAGTTCATGGGCTTTGGCGGCCCGGACGTGCACGAGGGGATCGCCGCGCTACGCGACAAGCGCCCGCCACGCTTCACCGGCCCGGCCTCGGAGTAGCAGGCAGCGGCCGGGACTCATGACGCTGACCTGCGTAGGGTAGGGGGCGGTACAGATCTCGCCCCAGGGA
This sequence comes from Euzebyaceae bacterium, assembly GCA_013698135.1. Classification (GTDB taxonomy): domain Bacteria; phylum Actinomycetota; class Nitriliruptoria; order Euzebyales; family Egibacteraceae; genus JACCTL01. The sequence continues at coordinate 17,037 of JACCVM010000205.1, forward strand.
GCCACCGCCGTGAGCGACCAGACCGACCGTCCCATCATCACCGACGGCATGCCCAGCCAGATCCCGGACGTCGACCCCGCTGAGACCCGAGAGTGGTTGGACTCCCTCGACGCCGTCGTGGAGCGCCACGGCCGGACGCGTGCGCGGTTCCTGCTGCTCAAGCTGCTGGAGTCGGCGCGCAACAACGCCGTCGGCGTGCCGTCGCTGACCTCGACGGACTACATCAACACCATCCCGCCGGAGCGAGAGCCAGAGTTCCCCGGCGACGAGCACGTCGAGCGGCGCATCCGCGCCTACATCCGCTGGAACGCCGCCGTGATGGTCACCCGCGCGCAGCGCCCCGGCGTCGGCGTCGGCGGGCACATCGCCACCTATGCCTCGGCCGCCTCGCTGTACGAGGTCGGCTTCAACCACTTCTTCCGAGGCAAGGGCGGCGACGGCCCCGGCGTCCCTGGCGGCGATCCCCAGCCCGGCGACCAGATCTTCATCCAGGGGCACGGCTCGCCGGGCATCTACGCCCGCGCCTACCTCGAGGGCAGGCTCACCACCGACCAGCTCGACCTGTTCCGCCAGGAGGGCCAGCCGGGCGCGCTGGCGTCCTACCCGCACCCTCGGCTGATGCCGGACTTCTGGGAGTTCCCCACCGTCTCCATGGGGCTGGGTGCCATCAACTCGATCTACCAGGCCCGCTTCAACCGCTACCTGCAGCACCGCGGGATCACCGACACCTCGGGCTCACGGGTGTGGGCCTTCCTCGGCGACGGCGAGATGGATGAGCCGGAGGCCCTTGGTGCGTTGGGCGTCGCGGCGCGCGAGGAGCTGGACAACCTCACCTGGATCGTCAACTGCAACCTGCAGCGCCTCGACGGGCCGGTGCGCGGCAACGGCAAGATCATCCAGGAGCTGGAGAGCTACTTCCTCGGCGCCGGCTGGA
>JACCVM010000100.1 GCA_013698135.1 Euzebyaceae bacterium
TGTCGCTCAGGCCGTCGCCGTTGGGCGTGAAGGCGGGAGGCGCATACTCGCCCGCAGCGAAGGTGTCGGCAGCGGGCACGCCCGCCAGGTCGGTGATCTCGGGCGCCACCTCGTCGGCAGGTGAACCGTCGGACGGCTCCTCGGCCAGCCACGCGTCGGTGGTCATGTCCAGGTTGCCCGACACCGCACGGGAGTAGCTCTTGGTGACGTGGTGGTCGAGCAACATGCGAGCACCCGGGGTGCGCACCGAGTCGGCATAGGTCGGGTTGGTGCCCACCCAGCCACTGGCCGTCCAGCCGGGCAGCGCGCTGGGCGTACGGATGATGTCCTCCATGGTCTGGCCGGGCGTCATCAGCTCAGCCGCGAAGTCGACCCATTGCTTGGTCCAGAAGGCGAACACGGCTGCCGCGCCCACCTCCGCGTCGAGGAAGCCGGAGGCGAAGTTGTCGACGCGCTCGATGGCCACGGTCCGGCTGGGCACGGGCAGGTGTGCCTCGCCGATGCCCGCCGCATAGCAGGCTCCGTAGAGGATGACCACGGCGCCGGGCGCGAGGCGCAGGCCGTCGCGCACCCAGTTGCCACCGTAGTAGGTCACGGAAGAGGATGAGCCACCCTCCACGGCATTCAGGCCGAAGCCGTTCTTGGTGTTCTCCTGGAACGGCGCGTAGGGGCTGGGCCAACCGTTGCCGTGGCCCAAGTAGACCACCAGGTTGGCATCACGCGCGGCGTCCTTGACGTTCTTCCAGGTCGCTCTGGGATGGAACACGCGCACCACATCCATGCCGGCGGCCTCTGCCTGGGTGGCGAACAGTTCGCCCTCGACCAGGAAGTCCGCCGTGGACCCGTGGGTGGGTCCCACGATGATCGCTGCCTTGGGCGCATCGGCCGGCTGGGGGTTCGGCTCTGAAGCGCGTGCAGCTGCCGTGAGTCCGGCGGCGGATGTGATGATCAGGGCCGCGATGAGTCCCACGATGAGAACGAGGCTGCGGGTGGCCACATGACGCGCCGAGGGCGTGGCGATCGAGTGCATGAGTGCTGCTCCGGTGACTGAGCTGGGGCACGCCCGGAGGACGCACCTGTAAGGTCACTGCAACACTCGCTTCTATGTAGCGCTCCCGACACCCCGTGATGGTCCTGCCGTCACCACGACGAACCGACCCATACGTTTCCCCGGAACGACGGCCGCTGCGCTGCGCACCGACGCTCGGGCGCGACGCTGACCGACGCCCGCACGCAGAGAGGTGGGGTTTGGTGGATCCCGGAGCGGCCCGTCCGCCCATGGCTCATCGGTACTAGCCGCCAGCGGGTGAGCTCAGTCGCGCAACTGCCCCAGCTGGTCGTCTCGGCCGATGAGCACCAGTTCATCACCCTCGCGGATACGCTCCTCGAGGTGCGGGTTGACGGTCACGCTGTCGCCGCGGCGGAGCGCGATGGGCGTCAACTGGAGCCGGGCCACCAGGTCGATCTCCCGGAGCGTCCGGCCCACGAAGTGCGCCGGCGGACGCACCGTCTCGATGCCGAAATTGGGGGCGATGTCAAGGTAGTCGATGACGTTGGGAACGTTGAACGAGTGCGCCACGCGCTGGCCCATCTCGCTCTCGGGAAAGACCACTCGGTCGGCGCCTACCCGCGCCAGGATGCGGCCATGGAGCGAGCTGCTCGCCTTGGCGATCACGTTGGACACCCCCAGGTCCTTGAGTGCCATGGTGGCGAAGATGCTCGCCTGAGCTGAGCTGCTGATGCTCACGATGGCGGCGTTGAAGTCGCCCGCGCCGGCAGCCCGCAGCGCGGCCTCGTCCGTGGCATCCAGTTGCACCGCGTGGGTCACGTCCGGCGCGATGTCGTTGACGACCTGTTCGTTCTGGTCGATAGCCAGGACCTCGTGGCCCAGTGCTTCCAGCTCGCGGGCCACCGCGCTGCCGAAGCGACCCAGTCCCAGCACGATCACCTGTTCGCCCATCTCGCTCCTCTTCCTGCCTGGTCCGCCACGGTAGCGGACGATCAGCCGATGCGGATCGACTCTACGGCCGGCCGGTGCGACACGGGGCGCGAGCGAGCCGCCAGCGCAAGGACCAGCGTGAGCGGTCCGAGGCGGCCGGCGAACATGGTCACGATGAGGACGATCCGCGCGACCGTGTCCGTCTGGGGCGTGATGCCCGTCGAGGCGCCCACCGTGCCGAGCGCGGAGACGGCCTCGAACAGGATGTTCACGAACCCGACATCGGTGGTCAGCGTGAGCAGGAGGCCCACCAGGAAGAGCGCCGCCAGCGCGATCAGCGCCACTGAGAGCGCTCGATAGACCAGCTCGTGCTTGACCCGACGTCCGAAGGCGGTCGCCGACGGCTCGCCCCGGACCGTGGAGACGATGGCGATGAGCAAGATGCTGAACGTATTGACCTTGATGCCACCGGCCGTGGATCCCGAGGCGCCACCGATGAACATCAGAGCCATGACCACGAAGAGGCTCGCTTCCTCAAGTCCGGCCGTGGGCAGCACGCTGAAGCCGGCCGTTCGCAGAGTGGCTGACTCGAAGAGTGCCTTCAGCGGCCGAGACGCCTCTGGGAAGGCCCCCAGCGTCTCAGGGTTGCTCCATTCGATGGCGCCGATGAGTAGTGCCCCGCCGACGAGCAACACGGAAGAGGTCGCCAGCACGATCTTGGTCTCCAGCGCCAGCCGCACCCAGCGACGTCTTCCGAAGACGTCGGCCACGATGGCGTAGCCCAGTCCGCCTAGCGTGAGCAACGTGCCGATGGTCAGCAGGACCAGCCAATCGTCGGCGAAGCGGGCCAGACTCCGGAAGTCACCGGTCAGGTCAAAACCTGCGTTGTTGAACGCGGAGACGGAGTGGAAGACGCCCCACCAGATGCTGCCC
>JACCVM010000146.1 GCA_013698135.1 Euzebyaceae bacterium
CCGCAGGGGCCGCCGGAGCGGCGGGCGGCTCGTCGGCGCCACCGACGCTGATGCCAGTGGGCGCGCCGGGCTTGAAGGGCGTCGCGGGAGGCCGGAAGCGGGGGGCAGCGGGCTGCGCCTCGTCCGCTCCCGCCTGCTCGGTGGTCTGGCGGCGCAGGTGCGGAGGCAGGACACGACGGGCCTTAGCCCCGCTGGCGGGGGCCTGCAGCGCCGACACGTCGTACTCCTCGGCCTCGCGCTGCTCGTGGTCCTCCTGCTGCTTGCGGCGGGCATCGCGCAGCTTGCCGAGGCTGTCGCGGAAGCGCGCAGCGTCAGGCGGCTCCACGGTCGACGAATGCGACCGGGCGTCGACGCCGAGCTCCGTCAGGCGACGGATGACTTCCTTGTTCGGAAGTCCCGTCTCCTTGGCCAGCTCATAGATTCGGACCTTGCTCACTCACTCACTCCTGGAAGATTGCCTGCTCGTGCTCCTGCTCCTGCCGTGGTGCGTGCACCACCGGCCGAAGCGTGTCGTGCTGCCCGAAGGGCGTCGGTGTCCACCGTGGCCGTCCCGCGCGGCAGTCGCAGCGCTCGGGCGACCACTGCACCGTTGTTGTCAAGTGCCCGGCGCAGGCATGCGGACCGGTCACACAGGTAGGCACCGCGTCCGGGCTTCGCCACTGCGGGATCGACCGTCACGGTGCCGTCAACGGCCACCAGCCGAAGCAGCGTGGCTTTGTCGGCGCGTCGCCGGCAGGCCAGGCAGGAGCGGATGGGGGTTGCCATCAAGTCTAGCCCTCCGGCTCTCCGGAAGCCTCCGCCACCGGCGCGCTGTCGGCGATCGGGTTGCCGTGCTCGTCGATCTCCCCCCGCTCGTAGGCGGCCTGAAATGCGGCCTGCTCCTCGGCGAACTGGGTCTCGCTCTTGATGTCGACGCGCCAGCCGGTCAGCCGGGCTGCCAGGCGGGCGTTCTGCCCCTCCCGCCCGATGGCCAGCGACAGCTGGTAATCGGGGACCACGACCAGGGCGGTCGCGTCGTCGGGGTACAGGTAGACCTCGCTGACCTTCGCGGGCGACAGGGCGTTAGCAACCAGCTGCGCTGGCTCGTCGGAGAACGGGATGATGTCCACCTTCTCGCCGGACAGCTCCTCGACCACCGCCATGACCCGAGTGCCGCGCGTACCAACGCAGGCGCCGACGGGATCGACATTGGCGTCCGTGGTCTCCACCGCGATCTTGGTGCGATGGCCCGCCTCCCGGGCGATGCCTCGGATCTGCACAAGCCCGTCGGCGATCTCGGGCACCTCCAGGCGGAACAGCTCCTTGACCAGATTCGGATGGCTGCGGCTACAGATGATCTGGGGGCCCTTGAAGGAGCGGCGCACTTCGACGATGTAGGCGCGCAGGCGGGTGCCGTGCTCGTAGCGCTCGGTCGGCACTTGCTCTGCGTAGGGCAGCACGGCCTCGGCGTTGCCCAGGTCGAGCACAGTCAGCCCTCGGTCGTGGATCTGCAGCGTGCCGGTGACCAGGTCACCCTCTTTGCCCGAGTACTCGCCGTAGGTCATCTCGCGCTCGGCCTCGCGCAAGCGCTGCATCAACACCTGCTTGGCGGTCTGGGCCACGATCCGGCCGAAGTCGTGCGGGTCGTCCTCCCACTCCGCCACGATGTTGCCGTCGTCGTCGAGCTCCTGCGCGAAGACGGTGACCGCACCAGAGCCGCGGTCGATGACGACGCGAGCCTCCTCGGCGTCGGCCTGCGACCGCTTGTAAGCACTCGCCAGCGCCCCCTCCAACGCCTCGATGATGGTGTCGAAGGCGATGCCCTTCTCGCGCTCGATGCTGCGCAGGGCGTTGATGTCGACGGGCTTCATCATCTCGGCTCCTTGGTCGCCCCGTGCTTCGCCTCTGTTGATCCCCGCGCCATCACCACGGCAGCGCCTGTCGAGCCGAGTCCACTTCGACATAGGGCACCGCCACCGTGGCGCCGTCCACGACCAGCACGACGGCGTCGTCCCGAGCCTCGCGTACCGTGCCCCGAAGCTCGGCGACGCGATCGGCCTCCTGCCGTCGCAGCTGCACCAACCGGCCCTCGACGCGGTCGAAGTCGCGCTGCGTGCGCAGCGGGCGGTCGGTACCCGGCGAAGTGACCTCCAGGGAATAGCGACCGCTGATGGGATCGGAGGCATCCAGCTGTCCCGACAGATCGCGCGACAGCTGTTGGCAGGTCCCGACATCGACCCCACCCTTGCGATCGACCACCACGCGGACGATCGTCTGGGGACCCGCACCCTTGACCTCAACCTCGACGAGGTCCAAACCTGCAGCGGTGGCGACGGTGGTGGCGCAACGCCGGATCACCGTAGTGTCCTGCGCCATGTCACCTCCTGTCTGCTCGGCACGCGCTCGGCACGCGAACGAAACAAAAAGTGGGCCAGGAAGCCCACTTTCGCATTCGGTCGCTCGGTTGTGCAGGGCGGCGCTCCCGTGCGTTCCACGGGCACCCCGGACGCGCAGAACCTCCCGGTCCGACCGGTCCAACGCCGACAGTAGCAAAGGGCGCCGCGCCCGGCAACGCCTCGGTGGCAACGGTGCTGCTAGCGGAGGTTCACCGCGCCGTCGGGTACAGGTTGCCGATCTCGAACGACAGCTCCAGCCGCCGGTCGGCGACCATGGCCTCGAAGAACTCGTCGGGGTCGGAATGTGGGTGGCCAGTGGCTGCCTCGTTGAGCCGCAGCAGCCGTCGGCAGGTCTCGTCGCCCGCTTCGGCAGCCAATGGGGACAGCTGGGCATCGCCCTCCGCGACGACGTAGGTCCAGAAGTCGTCGCTGGTCACATGGAGGCTGACACGCGGGTCCCGGCGCACGTTGGCGGTCTTGGCGCGGCCGTCGGTCACTGACACGCGGATGCGCCGGTCCAGCAGCGCGTAGGCCACGTTGCTCAGCTGTGGCCGGCCGTCGGAGGACTTGAGCGTCACCAGGACGCCCCAGTGGCGCTGCGCCAGGAACGACTCGGCTTCGGCGGTGGACAACGGTGGCATGCAACGCCTCCAGACGGTTGGCAAAAGCGTACCGGTGGCGGCGAATGGCTGCGGAGCGCAGGCTGGTGGCCGCCGACGACAGGAAGCCGCATGGACACTGCTGGACCCTTGCTGGCGCGAGGTCTGCGCGCGCCCGACTTCGTCCTCCCTCGCGCGGACCGGACGCCGACGCGCTTCTACGCCATCGCGGGAGGACGACCCGCAGTGATCTGCCTGTTCGACGCCGGCGAGTCGGGGCAGGTGGAGGCCGTCACGGCGCTGGCCACGGCACTAGGTCAGGTCGACGGCCTCGATGTGTCCCTGCACCGGGTGGCTCGCCCGGGTGCAAGTCCCGACCTCCAGCACGAGTTGCACAACGGTGCCTCCATTGGAGATCCCGACGTGCTGTCCGACGTCGACGGCAAGGTCCACGCCGCCTACCGCGCCGGGCCGGGCGTGACCGGCTACGTGCTGGACCCGAACCTGCGCGTGCTCGACGGCTGGACCGATGCCTCGCCGGGTGACGCCGCCGAGGCGGTGCGCGCCGCCATCGCCGGACTGCCGCGGCAGGAACCCTCGGAGATCACCGCCCAAGCGCCGGTGCTGCTGATCCCCGACGCGCTCGACGCCGGCATGTGCGCCGAGCTGATGGACGTCTGGGAGCAGCAAGGGTCGGTGGAAACGGGCGTCGAGTCGTCGGCCGGGGGGCGCCGGGCCGACACCATCGCGGTCGGCTACAAGCGCAGACGCGATCACACGGTCACCGATCAGGCACTGTCCCAGCGGACCGCCTCGGAGGTTGGCCGGCGAATCATGCCGGAGATCGCCAAGGCGTTCGCATTCCGCGCGAGCCGCTTCGAGGGATTCAAGATCGGCTGCTACGACGCCACTACGGGCGGGTTCTTCCGCGCTCACCGCGACAACCTGAGCCCGTCAACCGCGCACCGAAGGTTCGCGCTCACGCTCAACCTGAACCATGGCTATTCCGGCGGGCACCTGCGTTTTCCCGAGTACGGTCCCCAGCGGTATCGCCCGGCCGCCGGCGCCGCGTTGATCTTCTCCTGCTCGTTGTTGCACGAAGTCCTCGACGTCACCGACGGCCGCCGCTTCGTGCTGCTGTCGTTCCTGTCCGGTAGCGACTGACGATAACGGCCCACCCGCCAACCTCCCTACCAGCCGGGTGCCGTTCCGGACACCAACGTCCGCTGTCGCACCCGCTCGACGCGAGCAGCCGACCCCCCGCCCGGCCGGGTGCCGTTGCGGACACCAGCGTCGGCTAACGCACCCACTCGTGGGGCACTGGTCATGACCGGGGCGCGTGGGGTGCCCGATCTGACAGGACGTCGCTGATAGGACGGGCGCGGTGCCGCAGCACGGCGTCGGCGCGAGCGGTGGTCAAGCGCAGATCTCGGGGCCCCGGCTCGGACACGCCGGAGCGCGTGGTGCTGGAAGCGGGGCGAATCGCGGAAGTGGGCAGCCCCAGTTGCGTGGCCAGCAGCACGCCGAGGGTGTAGCGGCTGACCGCTTCGGGCCCAACGAGATGCCAGACGCCGGCGCGCTCGGCGGCCGGCAGACCAGCCAGCTCCCACACTTGGGCGGCGAGGTCCTCGACGGCGATGGGGCAACGCAGCTGGTCGACGAACAGGTCGACGCCGCGGCCGGCGCGGATCCCTCCGGTGATCCAGGCGGTCATTGGATCGGGCAGCAGCGCGGCGAGGATCAGCGAGGTGCGGATCACCACCGCCTTGGGCACCAGCCGCAGCACCTCACGCTCGGCGGTGTGCTTCCAACGTCCGTACTGCGTGAGGGGCGCCGGCGCGTCGGCCTCGGCGTAGGGCGCATGCTCGCCGTCGAAGACCACATCGCTGGACAGGTGCACCAGGTCCGCACCGACGGCGGCGGTCGCGGCGGCCACCGACCGTGAGGCGGCGACGATGTCTCGCTCGCCGTCGGCCTTGCCATAGGCGGTGTGCACCACCAGACCGGGGCGCACGCGGGCCATGAGATCACCGACGGCCGAGGGATCGGACAGCTCCACCCGGTGTCCGGTCGCGCCGGTGACCGGCGACCGACGCCAGGTGGCGTGCACCGGCGAGCCAGCGGGGGCGGTGGCCAGCAGCGCGCTGCCGAGCAGACCCGCGCCGCCGGTGACCAGCACGACAGCGCTCATGACCAAGAGACCCTGCGGCGACGTCAGGCGACGACGACGGGCGAGCCCTCGCCACGCTCGGCGCGGATCTCGTCGACGACCTCGTTGGCCAAGTCGAGCAGGCTGGACACGATCTGGTCCTCGGGGACCTGCGCCACGACCTGGCCCTTGTACAGCAGCTGGCCCTTGCCTTTGCCGGCGGCGACGCCGACGTCGGCCTCGCGAGCCTCGCCAGGACCATTGACGACGCAGCCCA
>JACCVM010000166.1 GCA_013698135.1 Euzebyaceae bacterium
AGCACGCCGCCCGCGAGGCTCGGCGTGAGGCCGCCGACGCCGAGCGTCAGGCCGCCGAGGCGCGAGAGGCCGCCGCGCGCGAGCGGGCCCGGTCCGACGCGCAGGCCGAAGCCCAGGCCGAGGCCAACGCGGCGCAGGCCACCGAGGAGGACACCCAACCCGATCCCGGTCCCACCGAGGAGACGGGCGCCATCACGGAGGACGGCGAGGTGACGCAGCAGTGATGTCCGAGCAGGTGCTGTCCTACCTCGCCAAGTCGCTGGTCGACCGCCCCGACGACGTGTCCGTGACCGCCGTCGACGAGGGCGAGGGCGACATCGTCCTGGAGCTGCGGGTGCACCCCGAGGACATGGGCAAGGTCATCGGCAAGCGCGGCCGCACTGCCAAGGCCATCCGCACGATGGTCAAGGCCGCGGCCACCCGCGAGGGCACCAACGCCACCGTCGAGATCGTCGAGTAGGCCAGCGGGGTGGACCGACCCCCAGCCCCCGATGACCGGACGGTCGTGGTCGGCGTCGTGGCCAAGGCGCTGGGTCTGGCCGGCGAGGTCTTCGTCCGCCCGGACCCCGACCTCGACGAAGCGTTTCCGCCCGGCGCGGCCTACGCCAGCTCGCTAGGCGGTCAGCTGATCATCGCCAGCAGCCGCCTGCATTCCGGACGACAGGTGGTGCGCTTCGAGGGCGTCCACGGCCGGGAAGCGGCCGAGGCGCTGCGCGGCGCCGAGCTGCGCCGCCCACGTCGCGACATCCCCCTCGACGACGACGCCTTCTGGACCGACGAGCTGATCGGGCGAGAGGTCCTCGACGACAGTGGTGCGGTCGTGGGGGTGGTGGAGGCGGTGGCCGACGGAACGGCGCACGACTACCTGGTCGTCGCGCGCACCGACGGCGGCGAGGTGCTGCTGCCGGCCGTGGCGGAGTTAATCGATGTCGGAGGTAGCTCCGTGGTCGTCCATGCGATTCCGGGCCTGCTCGACGATCAGCCTGGCTGACGGTCATGCGCATCGACGTCGTGTCGCTGTTCCCGGACTTCTTTCGCGGCCCGTTCGACGCGTCACTGCTCGGACGGGCGCGCGCCGCGGAGCTGCTCGACCTGCGGGTACACGATCTGCGCGACTGGGCCCGCGACCGCCACCGCACCGTCGACGACCAGCCGTACGGCGGAGGCGCCGGCATGGTCCTCAAGCCGGAGCCGTTCTTCGACGCGGTGGAGCAGCTGTACGGCAGCGTCGGGGACCGCCCCAGGACGGTGCTGCTCACCCCGCGCGGAAGGACGCTGACCCAGGAGACCGTCGAGCAGCTGGCCGTCGAGCCGCAGCTGCTGCTGCTGTGCGGACGCTACGAGGGGATCGACGAGCGGGTGCACCGCGCCCTCGCCACCGACGAGGTGTCGGTCGGCGACTACATCCTTGCCGGCGGCGAGGCCGCCGCCTGCGTCCTGGTCGAGGCGGTCACCCGGCTGCTGCCGGGCGTGATGGGCAACGCGACCAGCGGGGTCGACGAGTCGTTCGCCGGCGGCCTGCTGGAGTATCCGCACTACACGCGTCCCGCTTCCTACCGGGGCATGGACGTGCCGGCGGTACTGCTGTCCGGAGACCACGCGGCGATAGCGGCGTGGCGGCGCGAGCAGGCGGTCGCCACCACCCGCGACCTGCGTCCCGACCTGTTCGAAGCCTGGCAGCGATCCCGCGGCGCGGGCGCCGGGTGAGCGAACCGGCAGCGGATCAGCGGCGATGGTCGGGCATCTTCGAGCTGCCGATCCTCATCGTCACCGCGCTGCTGCTGGCCGTGCTGGTCAAGACCTTCCTCGTCGAAGCGTTCTGGATCCCCTCGGTGTCGATGGTGCCGACCCTGGAGGTCGGTGACCGGGTGCTGGTGGAGAAGGTGTCGTATCGCCTGCGCGAGCCGCGACGCGGCGAGATCATCGTCTTTCACCGCCTGGACGGGTTCGGCCCGGCCGAGGGATTGGCGGCGACGGTCCGCTCCTTCTTCGAGGGGCTGGGGCTGGTGCAGCCCGACGGTGACATCGACCTCATCAAGCGGGTGATCGGGGTGCCCGGAGACACCGTCGAGGTGCGCGGTGGGCGGGTCCTGATCAACGGCCGCCGGCTGCGCGAGCCCTACGCCGCGGCCGACGACCGCGACTTCGCCGAGACCCAGGTTCCCCCCGGAGAGCTGTTCATGATGGGCGACAACCGGCAGCAGTCCGACGACAGCCGCTTCTCGCTGGGCACGGTCGACGCCGATGTGGTTGTCGGCCGCGCCTTCGTGATCATGTGGCCGCCAGCCCGGGCGACCGACGACCTCGCTGCCGACTACCCGCGGCGACGCTGACTCGTCGCTCACAGCTGGGCTTCGCCAGCCCGCTCGGTGGACCGAGGGCGAGGGTCCGGCTATGCTCTGGGGTCGGCGCGGCCTGTAGTTGCTGCGCGTCCTCCTTGCGCCCCTGCGCCCGCAGCCGACCCGGCGAAAGACTGCTGTCCCATGAACCCCACCGACCTCGTCGACATCGAGAACCTGCGCGACGACGTGCCGGACTTCCGCGCCGGTGACACGGTCCGCGTCCACGTCAAGGTCACCGAGGGCAACCGATCTCGGATCCAGGTGTACGAAGGTGATGTCATCGCGCGGCGCGGCAGCGGGATCCGCGAGACCTTCACCGTACGCAAGATCAGCTTCAACGCGGTCGGCGTCGAACGCACCTTCCCAGTGCACGCGCCGGTTATCGACCACATCGAGGTCGCCCGGCGCGGCAAGGTTCGGCGGGCGAAGCTGTACTACCTGCGTGACCGGGTCGGCAAGAAGGCCAAGATCAAGGAGCTGCGCACGCCGGCAGGGACGTGACCAGCCGGTCTGGTGTCCTACCGCTTCGCTGCATGAGGACTGGCTGCGTCCGCCCGATATAGGGCACTATCCCCGGCGGCTGCACGAGCGCCTAGTCTTGCTTGGTGACCTCTACCAACACCAGCCGGTCGCCGTCGGGTGCGGGAGGCGGCGGCAGGCCCCAGCAGGCGCGGCGCAAGCCCGAGCAACGGGGCTTCTTCGCCGAGCTGCCGCTGCTCATCGGGATCGCCTTCGTGCTCGCCCTGCTGCTCAAGACGTTCCTGGTGCAGGCCTTTTTCATCCCGTCGGCCTCGATGGAGCCGACACTGCTGATCGGCGACCGGGTCCTGGTCAACAAGGTCGTCTATGAGCTGCGCGACCCGCGGCGCGGCGAGATCGTGGTGTTCTCCGACCAGGACGCCTTCGGCGCGACGCAGGAGCCGGCCAACCCGCTGGTGCGCTTCGTGCGATCGATCGGCTCGGGCCTCGGGTTGGCCGCTCCGGACGAGAAGGACTTCATCAAGCGGATCATGGGACTGCCAGGGGAAAGCATCGAGATCCGCAACGGGGTGGTCCACATCGACGGTGAGCCACTGTCCGAGGCGCCGACTGACGAGGGCGGGTACCTGTCGGCGCGCGACCTCAACGACTTCGGCCCGGTGACCGTGCCCCGAGGCAAGTACTTCATGATGGGCGACAACCGGCCGAACTCCTCGGACAGCCGCTTCGGGCTGGGCACCATCCCCCGCGAGGACATCGTCGGACGCGCGTTCGTCACCATCTGGCCGTTGACGCGCCTGTCGGCCTTCGGGCAAGTTTCCTACGTCGCGGCAGGCGCGATGGTGGTTCCGCTGCTGCCGATCGCGCGTCGCCGACGGGCCGCCTGATCCGGGTCGTGTCACTGCCCGGCGCTACGCTGGCGGCATCATGAGCGCGGAAGACCTC
>JACCVM010000190.1 GCA_013698135.1 Euzebyaceae bacterium
ACCGCCTGCTGGAGATCGACCCCGACCTGTCGGACTTCAACTACGCCGGTGAGTCCTACGACGCCGCGGTCATCATCGCCCTGGCCGCCATCGCCGCCGACTCGGATGCCGGCGAGGCCATCGGCGAGGAGATCACCGGCGTGACCCGCGAGGGAACCAAGTGCACCGACTTCGAGGAATGCTCCGGTCTCTTGGAAGACGGCGAGGACATCGACTACGACGGCATCACCGGCCCGATCGACCTGGACGACGCCGGCGACCCGACTTCGGCGAGCTTCGCGGTCCTGGAGTTCAACGCGCAGAACATGCTGGGCGACGACCCCGAATTCCGCCAGGCAGAAGCGGCGGAGCAGGGCTAGCAGCACCGTCAGCAAAGCGAAGGGGCCCGGCTTCGGCCGGGCCCCTTCGGGGTTCTCTAGCCCGCCTGCGCCAAGGTCCCGAGGTACAGCTGGATGACCTTGGGATCATTGAGCAGGTCGCCTCCACCGCCGGTGTAGGCGTTGCGACCCTGGTCCAGGACGTAGCCGCGGTGGCAGATCTGCAGGCAGCGTCGCGCGTTCTGTTCGACCATGACGATGGACACCCCCGCCTTGTTGATCTGGCGGCAGCGGATGAACACCTCGTCCTGCAGCACTGGGGACAGGCCCGCCGACGGCTCGTCGAGCAGCAGCACCGACGGGTCCATCATCAGTGCCCGACCCATGGCCAGCATCTGACGCTCACCACCGGACATGGAGCCGGCCCGCTGTTTGCGGCGGTCACCGAGGCGCGGGAAGAGCCCCGCGACGACGTCCATCCGCTCACCGAACTGTTTTGGCCGCAGGTACAGCCCCATCTGCAGGTTCTCCTCGACGGTAAGCCGAGGAAAGACATTGTTGTTCTGCGGGACGTAGCCGATGCCCTTGGACACCAGCGTGTGGGCCGGCAGGTCGGTGATTTCCTCGCCGCGCAGCCGCACCGCGCCCTCCCGGACAGGGATGAGGCCGAACAACGACTTGAGCAGCGTGGACTTGCCGGCGCCGTTGGGACCGATGATGCCGACCAGCTCACCCTCCGCCAGCCGCAGGTCACAGCCGTTGAGGATGTTCACCTCGGGGACGTACCCCGCGACGATGTTGTCGGCGCGCAGCAGCGCCTCGGCGTCCTGCGCGTCGTCGGTGGCGACGCCCTCGTCGGGTTGCGAGGTGCCGGCCTCTGGCTCGGGCGGTGTCGGCTCACTTCTGACGCTCATGGCTGTAGCTGCTCCCGCTCGGCCGTCTCCGCATCAAGCGCAGCCTCGGCTTCCGCCAGCTGCCGCTGCTCCTCTTCGGGGGTGGTTGGTGCGTCGTGGCTGGCGCCAAGGTAGGCGTCGATGACCTTTCGGTCTTGTCCGATGTGGTCGGGGGTCCCCTCCGAAATGATTTTGCCCTCGGCCATGACCACCACCCAGTCGCTGATGTCGCGCACGACGTCCATGTCGTGTTCCACGAACAGCACCGACATGCCCTGCGTGCGCAGGTCCTTGACGTGACCGAGCAGGGACTGGGTCAGCGCGGGATTCACGCCGGCCATGGGCTCGTCGAGCATGACGATGTCGGGCTGCACCATCAACGCGCGGGCCATCTCCAGCAGCTTGCGCTGACCGCCGGACAGCGTGCCCGCAAAGTCGTCGCGCTTGTTGTCGAGCTTGAAACGGGCGAGCAGGTCAGCGGCGCGGTCCTCGATGCCACGCTCCTGCTTGCGCCACAGTGGCGGCAACAGCGCCCTGGCGAACGACTCGCCCTTCTGCTTCGTGGCGCCCAGCTTCATGTTCTCCATGACCGTGAGGCGCGACAGCGCCTTGGTCAGCTGGAACGTGCGGACCATGCCGATGCGAGCAACCTTGTGCGCGGCCATGCCCGCCATCCTGCGGCCGTCAAAGGTCCAGGTGCCGGCGTCGGGACGGTCGAAGCCGGTGAGGAGGTTGAAGAAGGTGGTCTTACCGGCACCGTTGGGACCGATCAGTGCGGTGATGGCGCCGCGCTGGAATTCGACGTGCTCGACATCGACGGCCTTGAGCCCGCCGAAGCGGCGCGTGACCCCGTCGACGACGAGGATGGGGTCCGGCTTGGCCACGCCCGGCTCGGGCGTGACTCCGTCGACCCAGGTGTCAGTGGGCATCGAGCGCTATCTCCCTGCGGTCGCCGAGGATGCCTTGCGGCCGGAAGATCATCAGCAACATGAGGCCAAGTCCCAGCAGGACGAAGCGCGACTGGCCTACCTGCGTACCATCCATGATCGCCGTCGGGATGTAGCCCGCCCCCACCGCTTGGCGCAGCGCCGTGTCGGTGAACGACAGCAGACCCCAAAAGATCATGGAGCCCAGCACCGGGCCGAGCACGCGAGCGGTGCCGCCGAGGATGATGATGGCGTAGCAGTAGAACGTTACCGGGGTCGAGTAGGTGTCGGGCTGTACCGACTGCTGGCTGATGGCGTACATGAAGCCGCCGATGGTGCCGAACAGGCCGCCGAGCACCAAGCTTTGCATCTTGTAGCTGTAGACGTTCTTGCCGAGGCTGCGCGCGGCGTCCTCGTCCTCGCGGATGGACCTCAGGACCCGACCCCAAGGGCTATGCATCAACACGTAGACCATCAGCGAGATGATCGCCACCAGCCCCCACGCGACAGCGATGACCCATAACGCTCGGGCGCTGAACTGCACGACGCCGAAACCGTAGGAACCACCGGGAATCGGGTTGACCGCGTAGAACTCGTCGGCGAAGCCACTGAGCCCGAAGGAGCCGCCGGTGACCCCGCGCATCGACACCGAGCGAGCCACGAAGCGCACGATCTCCGAGGCGGCGATCGTCACGATCGCCAGGTAGTCGGCGCGAAGGCGCAGGGTGGGCAGGCCAAGCAGCAGCGCGAGGGTGACCGACAACGCTAACCCTATTGGAATGCCCCACCACAGCGACAACCCGAGGGTCGCAACCGTCACCGACAACCCGTATGCCCCCAGCGCCATGAACGCCACCTGCCCGAAGTTGAGCAGGCCCGTATAGCCGAAGTGCAGATTGAGCCCGATCGCGGCCAGTGCGAACACCGCAGCGTCCGACCCGATCGCCGACGACAGACTGCGACCGAGGATGAATTCCCAGTTCACCAGTGCCTACTTTCTGCGCGAGGGCTCAGCCCACGCGCTCCGCCTGCCCGAGGATGCCCTGTGGCCGCACCAGCAGGATGAAGATCAGCACCAGGAGAGCCCCGACGTTCTTCAGCTCCGGGGAGATGACCAACGTCGACATCTGGATGAACAGCCCCACCACGATGCTGCCCAGCAGCGCGCCGTAGGCCGTTCCCAAGCCTCCGAGGGTGACGCCCGCGAACATCAGCAGCAATAGCTGGAAGCCCATCTGCCAGCTGACCTGTTCACCCAGGCCCAGCATCACTCCACCGAGCGTGGCCAACGCCGCGCCGAAGGCCCAGACGAACAGGATGACGCGCTCGACGTTGATACCCGACGACTCGGCGAGGTCACGGTTGTCGGCGACGGCGCGCATCGCCTTGCCGATCTTGGTGCGTTGCAGGATCAGTCCCACGCCGACGAGAACCAACAGCGACAGCACGATGGCGATGATGTCCTTAGGCGCGATACCGATCGGGCCGATCTCGATCGCGCGCTGCACGGCGTACTGGCCGTAGGGGCGGGTGCGCCCGCCGAAGAAGTACAGGAACGAGTAGCGCAGCAGGATTGACAGCCCGATCGAGATCACCAGCATCGCGATCAAGCCCGTGCCGCGCCGACGCAACGGCGCCCACAACCCCCGGTCGAGCAAGCCGCCCGCTAAGGCGCCGACGCCCATGGCGAGGATCGCCGCGAGGAAGAAGTGCACGCCGAAAGTGACGTTGATGATCCAGGCGGCGATCGCTCCGAACGTCACCAGCTCGCCGTGCGCGAAGTTGACCAGCCCGGTGGTCCCGAAGATGAGTGACAGGCCGACCGCCGTCATGGCGATGATGAGTCCGAACTTGATGCCCTCGACCGCCAGCTGCAGCGCGCGGCTCATGAACGCGGCGAACCGGCCGCCCACCGACTCGGCCTCGCCAAGGGGGTACAGCAGGGGTCGTGACTGACCGGGACGGATCGTGAACTCCAGCGTCGCGCGGTCGGGGTCGGTCAGCTGCACGTCCTCCGGCAACGTCTCGGCGACGAGTGTTGCGCTGTAGTCGCCGGGACCGGGCAACTCCAGGGCGTAGCTGCCGTCCTCGGCGGTCGTTACGGTACCCACGTCCTCGCCGTCGCCGGTGGTGACCGCAATGTCCACGCCGGGCACGGGGACAGGATCTCCCTCCTCTGGGCGTTGCACGATTGTGCCGCGAATGGCCTCCCCGCCCTCTTGCTGCTGAGCCTGCGCGGCGGTCGCAGGCAGCAACAGAACGCAGCCCATCGCGGCCAGCACCAGGATCCGGATCATGCGCACTCGGTCCCCTCGTTTCCTCACGCCGACCGCGCCACCCGGGGAGCGGGCAGCGTCATGGTAACCGAGCGTCCGGTCACCGTGCGCTCCGTTCTGAAAGAGCGAAACCGGGGAACGCGCATGTCCTCAAGCAGCGAAGCGGTCGGACGCCTACTTGCCATGGTCATAGCGCTCGACCACCTGCTCGGCCACCGCCTTCATCGGCAACCGCCGTTCCATTGCCGTCTTCTGCAGCCACCGGAACGCCGCCGGCTCGGTCATCTGCTCGTTGGACTGCAGCAACCCTTTGGCCCGCTCCACGAGCTTGCGCGCCTCCAACCGGTCGCTGAGGTCGCCCACCTGGTCGGTGAGGCCCTGCAGGTCTTTGAAGCGACCGGCGGCGATCTGAATCGCCGGCAGTAGGTCGTGTTTCTGGAACGGTTTCACCAGATAGGCCATCACCCCTGCCCGTCGAGCCTTGTCGATCAGGTCGCGCTGGCTGAAAGCGGTCAGGATCAGCACCGCCGACAACCGCTCCTTGGTGATCTGCTCGGCGGCCTGGATGCCGTCCATCACCGGCATCTTCAGGTCGAGGATGCACAGGTCTGGACGCTGCTCCCGTGCCAGGCGCACTGCCGTTGCCCCGTCGGCCACCTCGGCCACGACGTCGAACCCCTCCTCGACGAGCATCTCGCACAGGTCGAGCCGGATGAGCGCCTCGTCCTCGGCGATGAGCACCCGGATGGGCTCGCCGCCGCGACGCCGGACGTCTTCGTCATCCGCCCGGTCCTCGCCGGCCTCGCGCGTCGATTCCACCGACGTCATGGCGAGGCCTTGGCGTCGAACAGCCGCTCGAGCAGCTGGTCCTGCTCGGCCGCGACGGCCGCGATCTGCTCGCGCGCTTCGTCGCCTTGGCGGCGCAGCCGACGCAGATCCTCGGCGGCCTCGTGGAGCTGGCGGTCGGCCAGCGGCGTGCCGGCCACGACGGCGCGGGTCTCCGCCTCCTGAACGACATCGTCTTGGTAGGCCACCTGCTCGTCGAGGATTCGCAGCCCCTCGCGTAGCCGCGCCAGCTCCGTGCGGGTGTCGCTCAACCGCTTCTCGACGTTGCCGTGCGGTCTCAGATCCTCACCTCCGCCGGAGCCTGCTCGCCACGGGCCGGGTACGCCATCGCCTCCGGCCCCTCCAAGGGGCGACCGGAGACGCGGGAGTCTATGCCAGCCCGGCCGGGTCGGTAACCCGGGTTCACGTGCCTTGGCAGACGTACGCGGCGTTTCTGGCATTCGCCGTGGTGTTGATCCTCGTACCCGGGCCGGACTTCGCGGTCGTCGCGAAGAACACGCTGGCTGCCGGACGGTGGCGCGTCGCCTGGACCGGGGTCGGGGTTGCCAGC
>JACCVM010000209.1 GCA_013698135.1 Euzebyaceae bacterium
TTCAACCACACCAGGAACGGGGTCGCCACCACGACGGAGGAGAACGTGCCGATCGCCATGCCGACGAACAGCGCCAGGGCCAAGTCCTTGAGCGTCCCAGCGCCCAGCCCCGTGGCCCCGATGAACAGCAGGGACGCCACTGGCAGGATCGACGTCATCGCCGTGGACAGCGACCGCACCAGCACCTCGTTGAGCGCGCGGTTGGCCGTCTCGCCGTAGGTGGCTGTGGAGACCGAGGACAGCGGGGCGGTGTCCTCCCGCACGCGGTCGAAGACCACCACCGTGTCGTACAGCCAGTAGCCGAGGATGGTCAGGAAGGCGATCACCGACGCCGGCGACACCTCGAAGCCCACCAGCGCGTAAATCCCGACGGTGACGGCAATGTCATGCAGCAGGGTGACCAGCGCGGCCAGCGCCATGCGCAGTTCGAAGCGCAGGGTGATGTAGGCCACGACGAGCACCAGGAAGACCAGCAGGCCGCGCACCGACTGGCGGGTGATCTGTTCGCCCCAGCGGGGACCGACCGCGCTGACATCGATGGACTCCGACTCGGCACCGGTCGTGTCGGCGATCGCCTGCAGCACTCGGCTCTGCTCCTCACCGCCGATCTCACCCACCGCTGGAGTGCTGATCAGCGCCCCCCGCCCGCCATCGACCATCTGCACGATGGCGCCGTCCACGCCTATCTCCGACAGGGCGTCGCGCAGCTGCTCGGTGGTGAACTCGGCGGTTGCCTGGGTGACGGTATAGGCAGTGCCGCCGGTGAAGTCGATGCTGAAGTTCAATCCGCGGATCAGCAGGCCGGCCGCACACACCGCCAGCAGCGTGAGCGTGGCGATGAGGAACATCCGGGACCGGCCGATGAAGTCGACCCGGCTGCGGCCGGTGAACAGACGGTTGAAGGCACTGTCTGATGCGGGCGCCGGGCCGGGCTGGGCCTTGGTCTCAGTCATCGTGCGCGGCCCCCTGCGGCAGCGGTCTTGGGTTCCGGGGTGATCACGCCCGTGCGCAGCCCCATGATCTTCGATTGAGCCAGGCGGGGCGAACGTGCGATCAGCGCGAACAGCCAACGGGTGAAGGTCGCCAACAGCAGCGTGTCGATGATGGTTGAAAGCCCCAACGTGAACGCGAAGCCACGCACCGGCCCGACGGCCAACAGGTACAGCACCACCGCGGCCAGGATCGACACCGTGTTGGCGGTCAGGTTCGTGCGAAACGCGCTGTCGAACGCCTTGTCCGCGGCGGTGCGGATCGTGCGGCCGGCACGCAGCTCGTCGCGGAAGCGCTCGCGGTAGATGATCGACGAGTCCGCCGCGATGCCGATGGACACGATCACGCCGGCGATGCCGGCGAGCGTCAGGGCAAAGCCGACGGTGTTGCCGAGGATGACGATCAGGCCGTAGGTCATGATCCCGAACATCGCCAGCTCGGCGATGGCTGCCAGGCCGATCCCGCGGTACAGGAAGAGCAGGTAGGCGCAGACCAGGGCCAGTCCGATCGCGCCGGCCAGCAGGCCCGCTTGCAGCGAGGAGCGACCCAGTGTCGGTGACACGCTGCGAAACTCCTGGAACTCCAGCTGCAGTGGAAGGGCACCGGTGCGCAGCACCAGCGCCAGCTCCTTGGCCTCGGCTTCGCCCCCGCCGGTGGTGATGACGGCACTGCCACCGGTGATGCCCTGGTCGCAGACCACGTCGGCGGCGACCCCGGGAGCCGACTCCACCACGCCGTCGAGCACGATGGCGAACTGCCGCCGAGGGTCGCCCTCGGGTTGGCAGGCCAGCTCGCCCGTCACGCGGGTGAAGTTGTCAGCGCCCTCGCCGGCGAGATCCAGCGCAACCTCCCAGTTGAACCCGTCCGGCGACAGCTGCGCCACCGCGCCATCGACGTCGGCACCCGCCACCTCCACGGGACCGACGCGCAGCTTGCTCCACTGGTCGGGTGGCAGCGGCTGTGGCTCCGGATTTGCCTCGGTGCGCTCCTCCAGCACCCGTTCACACAGGACGATCCGACGGTCGGGCGGCGGCACGGCGTCGGTCTGGCCCCCGCATTCGGGACCGGTGTCGGCGTACTCCGGGTCGTCGGGCGGAATGACGGCCAGCACCTTGCGGAACTGCAGCTGGGCGGTGCGCCCGATGACCTCCTGCGCCTGCTCTCGGTCGGCCAAGCCTGGCAACTGCAGCTGCACCGTCTCGCCCTGCCGGGAGATGTCCGGCTCGGCGACGCCCAGCGCGTCGATGCGGTTGCGGATGATCGCGACCGTCTGGTCGAGCACGCCCTCATCGACCTGCTGACCCTCGGCGGGGGTGAGCGTGACGCTCAGGCCGCCCTGCAGGTCCAATCCGAGCTGGGGGGTGTAGCCCTTGTAGAAGATGAAGCCCCACATGGCGCTCACCGCCACGAGAAAGACGATGAGCGCCGCTGCCAGTTTGCCTGTGCCCATGACTACGTCCCCTACAGGACTTGAACGCCGTTGACCGTGATCCGAAAGTCGCAACCGAGCGTGACGGCCGCCCGGCGACACATGATCATCCGTTCCAGGAAGATCTCGAAGTACTCCAGCACCTGGCTGATGGCCGTGTCGATGACCAGCTCCAGGGTCAGTGTGCGGGCCTGTGGATCGACGCGCAGGAACGAGGTCTGCACCGCGTAGTTGACGCGATCATGGATGTCCATCTCGATGGAGGCGTCCTTGCGCACCCGGCTGCGGTGGACATCGGACTTGTCGGCCAGGATCACCGCCGCCGCCACCGGCGAGACGGCGACGCCGTACTCCTCCTCGTGGTTGCCGACCGCGCTGATCACCTCGGCGATGTCGCGGGCGTCGACGTCGAGCTCGAGCAGCAACTGGTAGGCCAGCATCGCTGAGGTCTGGCCGTGGTGCGCCCTGCTGACGACGTTGCCGATGTCGTGCAGGTAACCGGCCACCGCCCCAAGCTCGGCAGTGCGCGAGTCGTGTCCCAGATGGGTCAGCACGTTGAAGGCGATGTGCCCGACAAGGTTGGCGTGGCGAGAACCGTGCTCGGTGAAACCCTGGGCACCAAGGAATTCGTCGGCGGCGAGGATGAACGTCGAGGTGCGCTCGTGGGCGCGCACTCGGTCCAGCAAGGGGATTCGAGCCCGACCCGTCGACTGGCGGGGCGTCGTCTGCTCGTCGCCGGCCCGCGTCCGCCCGCCGAGTGGGACGTCGGCACTATCGCTAATGCCTGCCTGCGGCCGCTGCGCGGCCTCCGGTTCGCCGTGATCAGAGCCTGCCTGCGGCCGCTGCGCGGCCTCCGGTTCGTCGTCACCACTCCCGCGGAGGGCCTGCGCCATGAAGGAAGAGTCAGCCTGTGACGCCGGTGTCACCGGTTCCGTCGGCCGGCGCGTCGGCGTCGACCAACCGCCGCGCGATCGCCGCACGGGCCAAGGTGACCACCGTTCCGTTGGCGACCTCGAGGCGGACGGTGTCCTCGTCGACGGTCTCGACCGTGCCGTGCAACCCGCCAATGCTGACCACGCGGTCGCCCCTGCCGATGGACGCCACCAGCTCGCGCTGCTTGCGCGCGCGCTGCTGCTGTGGGCGGATCAGCAAGAACCAGAACGCCACACCCATCAGTACCAGGGGCAGCAGTCCCGCGATCGGATTGCCGCCGGTTTGCGCCATCAGCGGAAGGACGACGAGGACTTGCATGACGGAGGCCTTCGGTTGGGAACAGATTCGACCAGCGCGCGCGATCGGTCAGCAGGTGCGCACAACGGCGTGCCGAGTAGCCGCAGGGCAACGATAGCATCAAGGTCTGCACGGCCCGGGGTGCCGGTCGGGGGCCGCTAGTGTGCCAGGCCCACCGAAGAGGACCGCCTTCGTGAGTGCCGAGCTGCCCGGTGATGTGCTGATCCTGGCCGGCGCCGCGTTGCTGGCTGCCGGGGTGCTGAGCGCGGGATTCGCCGCGCGCCTGCGCGTCCCCGGCCTGCTGCTGTTCTTGGGCCTTGGCATGGTGGTCGGCGACGACGGGCTGAACTTGATCAGCCTGTCGGACCCGGTGCTGGCCCAGCGGGTGGCGGTGCTGGCACTGATCGCCATCCTGTTCGAGGGCGGGCTGGGCACCAAGCCGACCGATCTTCGCCGGGCTGCCGTACCGGGTTTCGTGCTGGCCAACGTTGGCGTCGTCGTCACGGCCGCGGTGACCGCCGCCGCCGCGGCGCTGCTGCTCGACCTGGAACCGATCACGGCACTGCTGCTGGGCGCTGTCACCGCGTCGACCGACGCGGCAGCGATTTTTTCGGTGCTGCGCCGCTCGCCGCTGCCCAAACGGCTGACCTCGCTGTTGGAGGTGGAGTCCGGGGCCAACGATCCCCTGGCGATCGTGCTGACCTTGAGCGTGCTCGCGGCGGCGGCCAGCGGGCTGACCGCAGGGGGGCTGCTGGGCTTCGGCGCGGCCCAGCTGCTGGGTGGCATCGCCGTTGGCGCCGGGGTGGGGTTCGCCGGCAGCTGGGTGTTGAGCCGGGTCAGCCTCGGCGCCGAGGGGCTGTATCCCGTGCTGGCCCTTGCCGTCGCGGGCCTGGCATACGGGGCGGCAGCGCTGCTCGGCGGCTCGGGCTTTTTCGCCGTCTACCTGACCGGCCTGCTGATCGGTGCCCGCGTCCCGCGCCACCGACGGGTGATCCGCACGTTCCACGACGGGCTGGCCACCATCGCCGAGATCGCCTTGTTCCTGCTGCTTGGGCTACTGGTCTTCCCCTCTCAGCTTCCGGCGATCGCCCTGCCCGGCCTGGCGCTGGCATCGGTGCTGGTGTTCGTATCGCGGCCGCTGGCTGTGCTGGCGTGCCTGCTGCCGCTGCGCTTCTCGCGGACCGAGATGGCCATGGTGTCGTGGGCGGGGTTGCGCGGCGCCGTGCCGATCGTCCTGGCGACGTTCCCGCTCACCGCGGGGGTCGCCGACGGCGAAGCCATCTTCAACATCGTCTTCTTCGTCGTGCTGGTCTCCAGCGCGCTGCAAGGCACCACGGTGGGCTGGGCGGCCAGGCGACTGGGTCTTGAAGGTGAGGCGCACGCATGGGCGCCGGTGGCCGAGGTGCTGCCGTTGGAGGGTGGCGACATCGACCTGGTCGAGGTCGACGTGGCACCCGACCTGGCGGTGTGCGGTTCCCGGCTGCGCGACGCGCCGCTGCCGCACGGAACCCTGGTCACCGCGATCGTGCGCGACGGTCGCACCCTGCTGCCCCGAGCCACCACGCGCCTGCGCGCCGGCGACCTGGTCCTGGTGGCTGCCCAACGGCGGGAGACGGCCACCGAGGAGGTGGTCGCATGGGCGCGAGGGGAGGCGTCGCGCGGCGCCGAACCGCAGTGACGGCGCCGCCCTGAGCCGACGCGCCCGCGGCTAACCCTGACCGTCGAACAGGCTCACCCCTGGATCTGGCGCAGGTGCCGCCAGCCCCACGTGCGACCAGCCGCTGGTCGTCGCGACCCGCCCTCTCGGCGTTCTGGCCAGCAGGCCTTGCTGGATGAGGAACGGCTCGACCACGTCCTCGATCGTTTCGGCCTCCTCCCCCACCGCCACGGCCAACGTCGACAAGCCAACCGGGCCGCCTCCGAAGTTGCGGCACAGGACTTCCAGCACCCCACGGTCCAGCTTGTCCAGTCCCCGCCCGTCCACGTCGAACAGGTCCAGCGCCCGCTCGGCCAGGCGCTGGGTGACCATCCCGTCGGCGCGCACCTGGGCGTAGTCGCGGACGCGTTTGAGCAGGCGGTTGGCGATCCGGGGGGTGCCTCGGCTGCGTCGGGCGACCTCCTCTGCCGCCTCGGGGCGCAGCCGCACGTCGAGGATCCCGGCGCTTCGCCGCAGGATGCGGGCGAGCTCGTCGACCTGGTAGTAGTCCAGCCGTGCCGCGTAACCGAAGCGGTCCCGCAGCGGCGAGGTGATCAACCCGGTACGGGTGGTGGCGCCGACCAGGGTGAACGGCGGCAGGGGCAGGCGAAGTGCCCGCGCACCCGGGCCCTTGCCCACGACGATGTCGAGACTGAAGTCCTCCATCGCCGGATACAGGATCTCCTCGACCGCTCGCGGGAGCCGGTGGATCTCGTCGACGAACAGCACATCGCCGGGCTCG
Organism: Euzebyaceae bacterium; assembly: GCA_013698135.1. GTDB lineage: Bacteria > Actinomycetota > Nitriliruptoria > Euzebyales > Egibacteraceae > JACCTL01. Next base: position 6,088 of record JACCVM010000209.1, read on the forward strand.
ATGTTGGTCAGGATCGCCGCGAGGTCACCCGGCCGCTCCAGGGCGGGACCGCTGGTGGTGCGCAGGTCGGCCTCCATCTCCGTGGCCACGATGCCCGCCAGTGACGTCTTGCCGAGGCCGGGCGGGCCGGAGAACAACAGGTGGTCGACGCTGTCACCACGTCCCTTGGCGCCGTCGAGCACCAGGGACAGCTGCTCCTTGACCCGAGCCTGGCCGACGAACTCGTCGAGGCGCCGGGGACGCAGCGACGCGTCGAGGTCGGCGTCGTCGGCGGTCTGGATCGCGGTCACGATGTCGTCCATCGGCGGCTCACTTCCGTCCAAGGACGCGCAGCGCGGCCCGCAGCAGCTGCTCGGGCGTCGCCCCGTCGTCGTCGGGCAGCGGCTCCAGGGCGGCGGCGACCTCGCCGGGAGCGTAACCGAGGCCTGCCAGGGCCTGGCGGACGTCGTGGCGCGCACCGGCCGGGGCGCCAGGGACCAACGGGGCGCCCGCCATCCCGCCGCCGCCGGAGGCGCCGAGCTTCTCGCGCAGCTCCAAGACCATCCGCTGCGCCGATTTCTTACCGACCCCGGGGATGACCGTAAGGGCGGACACGTCTTCGGTGATCACGGCGCGCCGCAGGCCGTCGGCGCCGAGCGTGCCGATCGCCGCCAGAGCCAGTTTGGGTCCCACTCCGCTCACCGACAGCATCGCGACGAACAACCCCCGCGCAGCCGCGTCGAGGAAGCCGTAGAGGGTGAGGGCGTCCTCACGCACGGCCAGATGCGTGTGCAGGGTGACTTCGGTGCCGACCGCAGGGACGCCGGCGCCGGGCGGCACGTGCACCTGGTAGCCCACGCCACCGACGTCGACCACTACCAGCCCCAGCGACGACGCGGCGACGGCGCCGTGCAGCAGGGCGATCATCTCGACGGCCTGATGACCTGGGCCCCCGGCCCCGCGGCGGCGACCGCGGCGGCCAGCCGCGGGCTCATATCACCAGCTGAGCTGGTGACCGCCCCGGCGTGCTGCAGGTGGCACAGCGCCAGAGCGAGGGCGTCGGCGGCGTCGGGCGGGCGGGGTGACTCCACCAGCCGCAGCAGGCTGCGCACCATGAACCCGACCTGCGCCTTGTCCGCCGAGCCGGAGCCGGCCACCGCCAGCTTCACCTGCGTCGGGGTGTACTCGACCACGGGCAATCCCGCCTGCTCGGCGCACAACAGAACGACCCCCGCCGCCTGGCCGACGCCCATGGCGGTGCGCACGTTGGCGTTGAAGAACACCCGCTCAACGGCCACCACGTCGGGGCGGGCCTCCTCGAGCAATACCCGTAGGGCCGCGTGCAGCATCGCCAGTCGCTGCGCGGTCGGCTGCCCCGTCGACGTCCGCACGACCCCCACCCGCAGCGGCGAAGGCCGGTGAGACGGACCTTCAACCACGCCGACGCCGCATCGCGACAGCCCCGGGTCCACGCCGAGGACCCGCACGCACCCCTCCTTGATCGAACAAGTGTTCCCCAAGAGCCTAGCAGGGCGATGCGTTTACGACTCGGTTATCTCGCCCATCGCCGTGAACAAGCCGCGCCGGCGACCGACCACGACGCCGACGGCATCCTCGACTTGAATGTGAGGCGTGGCGGGGGGCGGCGGTCAGCGACGCAGTGTGAGGTCGGCTGCCTGCGGTCTCGCGGCGGGTTGGGCGGTGTCGGCCTCGGAGTCCTCGGCGTGCCGCCGGCGCCGGCGCGCTAGCAGCCACCACAGCACGCCCAGCAGCAGCAGCGCGAGCAGACCGAGCAGCGCCCACAACCACCACGTCGGGCCGGCGGGCTGCACGGTGACCGGTGCGGCGGCGCCGGCGGTCGGGAAGGTGATCTCCCCGCGGACCTTGCGCTCCAGATTCCCGGACCGCAGCGTCACACGCACGGTCCATGGTCCATTGGGAAGGCTGTCGTCGAGCGCGACATCCACCGGTGCGGTGTCTCCCGGGCCGATCGTGGTGCCGACATCGGCGGGGAACGGGCCGGCGCCCAAACCGCCGGGGCCCTTGGTCAGGACGAGTTCGCCCTGCAGGTCCAGTGCGCGTTCGCCGGTGTTCGTGACGGTCGCGGACACGATCGGGTTGCCGGCGTCGGCGCGGCGGGCCACGAGCTCGTCGACGGTGAAGTCGGACGGTGGCTCCTTCGGTCCACCGACCGACAGGTACATGCGGATGCCGACGCGATTGACCGTGGTGACGCCGGACTGGCTCTGGGAGCCCGGCAGCTCGGCCCAGACGACGCCGTAGCGCTCCCCGCCGAACACCTTGCGCGGGATGTCCACCGCGACCGTCGCCTCGGCGGCTTCACCGGGCGCGAGATCGACCGACGACGGCGTGACCGTCGTCCATTCGCTCAGCTCGTTCGCCTCACGGCCTTCCAGGCCCCGGAAGGTGCCGCGGGTGATGATCGCTCCTGCGGCGTACAGCGCCACCTGCGTCGGCGCGTCGGTGAAGTTGGCGACCTCGATGCGGCGGCTGATCTCGTCGCCGGGTTGCAGGTGGTCGACGACGTAAGTCCGGGCCCGGGGGTCGTCCCGGAGCTCCACCGGTGCTTCCAGGAGGCGGATGCGCACCCCCTCGCTGTCCGCGGCGTGGGCGGCGGGGGGCAGGCCGATGGCCGGGACGAGGGTCCCGGCCATAACCAGCGCTGCAATCAGGATGCGGCGCATGTGCTAGTTGACGGAGTGGGTGACCGTGCCGGTGTAGGTGCCGGCGACCTGGTCGGGCCGCAGGGTCAAGGTCAGGGTCGGGTTCCAGTCCACCTGGTTGTTGCCGGTGCCGGCCCAGG
>JACCVM010000216.1 GCA_013698135.1 Euzebyaceae bacterium
CGGCCGGCTCCAGGGGGCGGACCCGGCCGTCCCGCCGGCGGTCCCGGCCGTCCCGGCGGCCCGGGTGCTCCCGGTGGCCCCGGCGGTGGCCCCGGTCGTCCCGGCGCGTTGCCCGGCAAGAAAGGCAAGAAGGGCAAGCGCCGCAAGGAACCGACGCTGCAGGAGCAGTTCGAGGCCGAGGCGCAGCCGCGCGCTCGCCGTGGCGGACCCGTCAAGGCGACCGTCATCGGCCCCGTCGACGTGGTGCCTGGCATCACCGTCGGCGAGTTCGCCAAGCTGGTCGGGGTCGGCCCGACCGACATCGTGCGCCTGCTGTTCGGCCTCGGCGAGATGATCACGGTCACCCAGTCCATGTCGACCGACCTCATCGAGATCGTCGCCTCCGAGCTGGAGGCGGAGGTCAACTTCGTCACGCCCGAGGACCTGGAGTTCGGAGCCGAGGAGGCCGACGACCCCCAGCAGCTGCGCGGCCGGGCCCCCGTCGTCACCGTCATGGGTCACGTCGACCACGGCAAGACCCTGCTGCTCGACGCCATCCGCGAGGCCGACGTCGTCTCCGGAGAGGCCGGAGGCATCACCCAGCACATCGGCGCCTATCAAGTCACCAAGGACGGCCGCAAGATCACCTTCATCGACACCCCCGGTCACGAGGCGTTCACGCAGATGCGAGCCCGCGGTGCCGAAGTGACTGACGTGGCGATCCTGGTGGTCGCCGCCGACGACGGCGTCAAACCGCAGACCGTCGAGGCGATCAACCACATCAAGGCGGCCGAGGTGCCGATCATCGTCGCGGTCAACAAGATCGACAAAGAGGGTGCCGACCCAACGCGGGTGCGCACCCAGCTGACCGAGTACGACCTGGTCGCCGAGGAGTTCGGCGGTCAGACGACGATGGTGAACGTCTCGGCCAAGACCAAGCAGAACCTCGACGACCTGCTCGAGATGGTGCTGCTGCAGGCGGACGTCGCCGAGCTGCAGGCTAACCCCGACCGCCGGGCCCAGGGCGCGGTGATCGAGGCCCACCTCGACCGCGGCCGCGGCGCGGTGGCCACGGTGCTGATCCAGGCAGGGACCTTGCGCACCGGCGACAACCTCGTCGCGGGAATCGCTGACTGCAAGGTCCGCGCGATGTTCGACGACGAGGGCAAGCCGTTGGACGAGGCTGGGCCGTCCACGCCCGCCCAGGTGCTCGGCTGGAACGAAGTCCCCGACGCGGGTGACGAGTTCCGCGTCGTTGACGACGAGCGCACCGCACGCGACATCGCCTCGGGCCGCCAGAACCGCCAGCGTCGCCTGGAGCTGGCAAACCGCCGGACCCTGTCACTGGAGGATCTCTCCGGTGCGATCGCCCAGGGTCGGCTGCAGACGCTGAACCTGATCGTCAAGGGCGACGTCGCCGGCTCGGTCGAGGCCGTCGCCGACGCCATGAACAAGCTGGAGCTGCCCGAAGTCAAGGTCCGCATCATCCACAAGGCCGTGGGTGCCGTGACCCAGGACGATGTGCGTCTCGCCGAGACGTCCGATGCGATCATCATCGCCTTCAACGTCAGGCCTGAGGCCAACGCCCGCCAGGCGATCGAGGAGTCCGGCGTCGACCTGCGCCAGTACTCGATCATCTACCAGGCGACCGAGGACATCGAGCAGGCGGTCAAGGGCATGCTCGCCCCGGAGTTCGAAGAGGTCGTTACCGGCCGGGCCCAGGTCCGGGAGGTCTTCCGCGTCCCGCGCGCGGGCTTCGTCTTCGGCTGCTACGTCACCGACGGAGAGCTGCGGCGCAACGCGACGGTCCGGGTGATCCGCGACGGCGTCGTCGTCGCCGACGACACCATCTCGTCGCTGCGCCGCTTCAAAGACGACGTGACCGAGGTGGCGACGGGCTTCGAGTGCGGCGCCGGCTTGGAGCGGTTCCAGGATGTGAAGGTGGAGGACGAGTTCGAGGTCTATGAGTCGCGTGAGGTGGCGCGCGCGTAGGTGTTGCAAGGTCGTCGCCGCGTCGCCTCCAGGGCGCTGAAGGGCGGGTCGTCACTCGGTCTCCGGCTCAGCGGGGACCCCTACCCCGAGTCGCCTCCGACCGAGCAACGACCCTGGAGCTAACTGGTGTTTGCTGCGCTTGTGACGGTTGAGTTGCACATTCCGATGGCGGGGTCGTTGAAGGCGAAGCGGGGTGTGGTCAAGTCGTTGGTGGCGCGGTTGCGGCAAGATTTGAACTGCTCGGTGAGTGAGGTCGGGTATCAGGATCTGTGGCAGCGGGCGGTGCTCGGGGTGGCGGTGGTCAGCGGCACCGCGTCGGGGGCGCGCAAGGTCGCCCAGCAGGTGGAGCAGGTCGTGTACCGGGAGCCGCGCGTGGAGGTGGTCAGTGTGCACGTCGAGCTGGTGACGCCGGAGGCATGACATGAGCCAGCAACCGAGTCCGCGGATACGCCGGATCAACGAAGCCGTCAAAGAGGTGCTGGCCACACAGCTGGTGGACCTGAAAGACCCGAGGCTCGGGTTCATCACGGTCACCGAGGTGCGGACCACCTCCGACCTGCGCAACGCCGACGTCTACTACACCGTCCTGCCCGACGACGACGAGTCGCGCTCGGCGACCGCGGAGGGCCTGCGCAGCGCCTCGTCGCTGTTGCGCCGGGAGCTGGGCGTGCACCTGCGGACGCGGCGAGTGCCCGACCTACACTTCGTCCGCGACCCATTGCCAGCCCAGGGCCGGCGCATCGACACGTTGCTGCGCGGCGAGCAGGCACAGGAGGGCAACGCCTGATGGGCACCCAGCAGCGCGGCCTCGACGGCGTCATCGTCGTGGACAAGCCGGCTGGCATGACCTCCCACGACGTCGTCGCCGCCGTCCGTCGGGCGGTCGGCGGTCCCCGGCGGGGTCCGGCCGCGACCAAGGTGGGGCACGCCGGCACGCTGGACCCGGACGCCACCGGTGTGCTGGTGGTCTGCCTCGGCCGTGCCACCCGGCTGGTGCCCTACGTCCAGGCCTCGGCCAAGACCTACGATGCGCGCCTGCGCCTCGGCGCCACCACCGACACCCTGGACGCCTCGGGTTCGGTGCTCGAACGACGCGATGCCTCCGTCGTGGACGAGGCCGCCCTGTGCGAGGCCTTCAAGGTCTTCGTGGGCGAGATCCGCCAGATCCCCCCGATGGTCTCGGCGATCAAGGTCGGTGGCGAGCGACTCCACGCCAAGGCCCGCCGAGGCGAGCAGGTTGCCCGCGATGCCCGCACGGTGACGATCCACGACATCGTGCTAGAGGACTTCGAGCCCGGCCCGAGCGCCGAGGCGGCCTTCTTGGTGCGCTGCTCTGCGGGCACGTACATCCGCACGCTGGCCGCCGACGTGGGAGAGCGGCTCGGCGTCGGCGCGCACCTCGCGGCGTTGCGCCGCCTGGGTTCGGGACGCTTCTCACTGGACGACGCTGTGGACCTGGACAAGGTCGCCGGCCTGGCCTCGGCCGGGCGACTGGCGGAGGCGCTCGTGACGCCGGCCGAGGCCATGGCCGACTATCCCGCCGTCGTCGTCGACGAGTCGCAGGCGAGATCGATCGCTCATGGGCGACCGCTGCCGGCCACGGGGCAACCGGGTCCGGTGGCGGTGCTCGACGGCCAACGACGACTGCTCGCGGTGGTGCACGACGACGACGGGATGGCGCGGCCGACGGTGGTGTTGGCGCCGGCCGGGGCGAGGGAGTGAGCTCGGGGCTGATCGTCGAGGGTCTGCGGGCCATCGAGCCGGCCCCGTCGGTGGTCAGCATCGGCTTTTTCGACGGTGTGCACCGCGGGCACCAGTCGATCATCCGGCGAGCCGTGCACCGCGCGAGCGCACAGGAGTTGCGCAGCGTCGTCGTCACCTTCGACCGTCACCCCATGGAGGTCGTAAACCCGGGCAGCCAGCCACAGCTGCTCATGACGCTGGCACGGCGTGCCCGGACCTTGGCCGAGCAGGACGTCGACCTCGTCGTCGTGCTGCCCTTCGACGACGACGTGCGCCACTGGTCTGCCGACGCCTTCGTCGACAACGTGCTGGTGGATGCCCTGCAGGCCCGAAACGTGGTGGTGGGCACGAACTTCCGCTTCGGGCACAAGGCCGCCGGAGACCTCACCACCCTGGGCGACCTCGGGCCAGGGCGCGGGTTCACCGCGGAGGGCGTCGCCCTGCTGGAAGTCGATGGGGCCGTGGTGTCGTCCACCGAGGTGCGGGCCGCGGTCGACGCCGGGAAGGTCGAGGTCGCGGCGCGCATGCTCGGCCGGCCTCATCTGGTCGACGGCGTGGTGGTGCGAGGCGACCAGCGGGGCGCCGGACTCGGCTACCCGACGGCCAACGTGCAGGTCAGCCGGCGTGTCGCGGTGCCGGCGAGGGGCATCTACGCCGGCGCCTGCTCCTGGCCCGACGGCCGGGAGCACCCGTGCGTCACCAGCGTGGGGGTGAATCCCACCTTCGGGGGCCAGCAGCTGCGGATCGAGGCCTACCTCTTGGATTTTTCCGGTGACCTGTACGGCGATCTCGTCGCCGTCGACTTTCGTCACCGCCTGCGCGCCGAGGAGCGCTTCGAAAGCGTCGCAGCGCTCGTCACCCAAATCGACGCCGACGTGGCCGAAGCCCGACGCCTGCTGGAAAGGTGACGCTGGCGCTGGCTACAGCAGGTCTACGGTGACGTCGACGACGCCGGCGCCGAGATCGGCAATCGCCTCGAAGGTGGCCCGGGACAGGTCGAAGCGCCGACCGGTCCACTCGGCGGGCCCCCAGTCGGTGACCACCGCCTGGACGCTGCGGCCCATCGGTCCGGTGATCAGGACCTGCGTGCCGCAATCAAGCTCGCCGCTGGCCAGGGTGAGCTGCTCCGGATCGAAGATGCCGCCGCAGGCGGTGGTCCGCCCGGCGAAACCGGGGCCGTACCAGGAGGCGCGTCCTGACAGCGACCTCCCGCTGCTTGAGGGCCCCGCCCCGTCGGAGTCGCTGGGCTGCGGCGATGGCACGGGTGACGGTGTCGCCGCCTGCGGTGCGCCCTCGCGCTCACGGTCGGCAAGCCGCGGCGTCGGTTCGGCATCCGAAGGCGGGCCAGGAGACGGCGAGGGGGTGGGCGCCGGAGTGCCCGCCGGCGAGGGTACGGGCGCCGGGCTGGCTACCGGCGAGAGCGCAGCGGTGGCAGCGGCGGTCGGCTCGGCGGCGGAAGGTGCCGGTGGTGACGGCGGGCGCCCGCGCCACACCACGACCGCGTTCCCCTCGGGCAGCGGGGCTCCGGCTTCCGGCCACTGGGCGCTCACTCGCCGCGCTCCTGGTCGCAGCGCCACGATCTGCACCTGGAGGCCACGGCGGACCAGCGCGGTCCGAGCCCGCCCCACCGGAAGGCCGGTGACGGCGGGAGTGCTGGCAGCCGCTTCGGCGGCCAGTCGGTTCAACAGCTGGATCGACGCGGGCGTCTGGACCGCCACCGCGGCGGCCGGCACGGGGGTGGCGCCCGGTGCGCAGGCCGCCGACGCCAACACCAGCAGCAACGTCGGCAGGGCACGGGAGGCGAAAGCAACGGGGACGGTCATCTGTCAACGAATCGACGGATCCAGGCGTGTCCTGAACCCGCCGCCGGACCACGCTGGTGGGGGGCCGGTTGAGCCGCCGCCTTCCACGTGGCAGACTCGGCAATGCCGTCAAACTAAAGACGGCAGACCGTCGTGCCCGGATCCGGGTGACCTGCGGCCCACGCCGCGACAGGAGAGCCGACGAGGACCGGTCAGGCCATCTGGCCCGACCCCTCGGGTTCCCGACGCCCGCGAGAAGCGAGCGTCCATCCGCCGGGACCGATCCATTGGAGTAGCTCGTGAGCAAAGCCGTCATCCCGGACAAGGATGCGCTGATCAGTCAGTACGCCACGGCCGAGGGCGACACCGGTTCGCCAGAGGTGCAGGTGGCGCTGCTGACGGCTCGGATCAACCATCTGACCGATCATCTGCGCAGCCACGCCAAGGACCACCACTCCCGCCGGGGACTGCTGCAGCTGGTCGGCCGTCGTCGCCGACTGCTGGCCTACCTGCAGCGCACCGACGTCGAGCGCTATCGGTCGCTGATCGGGCGACTGGGTCTGCGCCGCTAGCACTCCACGACCAGAGCACAGAGAAGACAAGTAAACGCCCCACGGTGTAGGTGATCGGAGCAGACAGTTGTCAGTGGAGGCGGTCGGACGAAGCGCCCGGCCCCCTCCACTGGGAACTGCCCGCCCGCACCGACCCCCGGGGTCACACGCCGGCCGCGCCGGCAGGAGGTTCCCATCCCATGGGCAAACTCGGTACCGCCGAGGCGTCCGCCAAGATTGGCGACGCAGAAATCCGTTTCGAAACCGGCAAGCTCGCTGGCCAGGCCGGGGGCAGCGTGGTCGCGCACCTCGGGGAGACCATCTTGTTGGTCGCCTCGACCGCGTCCAGCCGTCCCAAGGAGCACCTGGACTTTTTCCCCCTGACGGTCGACTACGAGGAGCGCATGTACGCCGCCGGCAAGATCCCCGGCGGTTTCTTCAAGCGGGAGGGGCGCCCCAGCGAGAACGCCATCCTCACCTGCCGCCTCGTCGACCGGCCGATGCGCCCGACGTTCGCCGACGGGCTGCGCAACGAGATCCAGATTCTCATCACCACCCTGTCGGCTGACCAGATCCACACGCCGGACGTGCTGGCCATCAATGGCGCGTCGATGGCGACGATGCTGGCCGGCATTCCCTTCGACGGGCCGGTCGCGGGCATCCGCATGGCCATGGACAGCGACGGCAGGTGGCGTGCCTTCCCCACGTTCCCCGAGCTGGACGACGCCGTTTTCGACCTCGTCGTGGCCGGCCGGTTGAACCCCGACACCAACGACATCGACATCCTGATGGTGGAGGCCGAGGCCACCGAGGGCGCGGTCGCCAAGATCGAGATGGGCGCCACCAAGCCCACCGAGGAGGTTCTCGGCGCGGCGTTGGAGGAGGCCAAGTCCCACCTGCGCGCCCTGTGCGACTTGCAAGTGTCGTTCCTGGCTGAGGTGGGCACCCACGCCACGCGCGAGTTCCCCCGCTACCCTTCGTACGCGCCCAAGGTTTACGAGGCCGTGGAGGGCGCTGTCGGTGCTGACCTGCAGGTCGTCCTGACCGACGACAGCATCGACAAGGCGACGCGCAACCAGCGCACCGCCGATCTTCGCGAGCGGGCGCTGGACGCGGCCTTCGACCAGGCGGGCGATGTCGAGGTCAGCGACGAAGAGTTGGAGCGCCAGGCCAAGAACGCCTTCAAGTCGCTGGAGAAGAAGCTGATCCGTCGCCGCGTCGTCAACGACGGCGTGCGTATCGACGGGCGTCGGCCCACCGACATCCGCGAGCTGTCCGCCGAGGTCGGCGTGCTGCCGAGGGCCCACGGTTCGGGACTGTTCAAGCGCGGCGAGACCCAGGTGCTCAACATCACCACGCTGGGCATGTTGCGCGACGCCCAGCGCCTGGACACCGTGGATCCGGGCACCGAGAAGCGCTACATCCACCACTACAACTTCCCGCCGTTCTCCACCGGTGAGACCGGCTTCATGCGCGGTCCCAAGCGCCGCGAGATCGGCCACGGTGCCCTGGCAGAGCGGGCGCTGCTTCCAGTAGTGCCCTCGGCGGAGGACTTTCCCTACGCCCTGCGGCTGGTCAGCGAGGTCCTGTCGTCCAACGGCTCCACGTCGATGGGCTCGGTGTGCGCCTCGACACTGGCGCTGATGGACGCCGGTGTGCCGATCTCCGCGCCCGTCGGCGGCATCGCCATGGGCCTGATCGCCGAGGACGGCAAGTACACGACGCTGACCGACATCCTCGGCGCCGAGGACGCCTTCGGCGACATGGATTTCAAGGTCGCTGGAACTGCCGACTTCGTCACCGCCCTGCAGCTGGACACGAAGCTGTCGGGGATCCCCGCAGACGTGCTGGCGGCGGCCCTGGGCCAGGCGCGTGACGCCCGCACCCGGATCCTGCAGGTCATCACCGACTGCATCGCCGAGCCGCGCGTGGAGATGAACCCGCACGCCCCCCGTGTGCTGACCGAGTACATCCCCGGCGACAAGATCGGCGAGGTGATCGGGCCGAAGGGCAAGATCATCCGCGAGATCACCGAGGAGACCGGCGCCGACATCAACATCGACGACGTCGACGGTCGCGGGGTCGTGCACATCTACTCCAGCGACGGCGACAAGGCGCAGATGGCGCTGGACCGCATCCGCGCCATCGCCAACCCGGTGGTGCCCAAGGCCGGCGAGCGCTACTACGGCTCGGTGGTCAAGACCGCGGACTTCGGAGCGTTCATCTCACTGACGCCGGGCAGCGACGGGCTGTTGCACATCTCCAAGCTGCCCAAGACCGAGGGTCGCCGGCTGAACCACGCCGACGAGGCCGTGACGGTCGGCCAGAAGCTGTGGGTGGAGGTCGTCGAGGTCAAGGACGGGCGCAAGTTCAGCCTGGCCATGGTCGACGGTCCTGATGGCGGCGGTAGTTCGGCAGCGGCCCCGGCTTCTGTTGCGGCTCCGGCCGCTGCGGCTCCGACAGCTGCGGCTCCGACAGTTGCGGCTCCGACCACCGGACCTACGGCGGCCCCCGCTGCAGCCGTGCCAGCCTCGCCGGATCCCTCGACCGCCAGCACGCCTGAGCCCCCCCGCGACCGCAGTGACGTCCAGCGCGCGCGTGAGCGCACCCGCACCGACGGCGGCGAGGACGACGGCAACGTGCGCCGTCGCCGTCGCCGGCGTTGACCGCTTCGCGGTCTGCCACGCTGCGCGCAGACAGCGTCACGGAGGGCGTGCGCGTCACCACGCTCGACTCGGGCCTACGGGTCATCACCGAGACCATGCCGGATGTCCGCTCCGCGGCCGTCGGATTCTGGATCGGTGTCGGCTCCCGCGATGAGCGAGGAGCCGTCACCGGTGCCAGTCACTTCCTGGAGCACCTGCTGTTCAAGGGCACCAAGCGGCGCACCGCGCAGCAGATCGCTGAGGTCATGGACGCCGTTGGCGGGGACATGAACGCTTTCACGTCCAAGGAGTACACCTGCTTCTACGCCCGCTGCCTTGACCGCGACCTGCCACTGGCCACCGACGTGCTCGCCGACATGATGACCGCCTCGGTGGTGCGCAGCGGCGACGTGGACGCCGAGCGCGACGTCGTGCTCGAAGAGATTCGCATGCATCTGGACACCCCCGACGACCTCGTGCACAGCGTGTTCAGCCAGGCCTACTACGGCGACCACCCGCTGGGCCGGGAGATCCTCGGCGACGAGGCCACGATCACCGCGATGGCCCGCGACCAGGTCCACCGCTACTACCGGCGTCACTACGTGCCCGGCAACGTCGTCGTGGCCGTCGCGGGAAACGTCGACCACGACGCCGTCGTGGCCCAGGTCGCCCAGGCTGTCCACGGGTGGTCGGGTCCAACCGAGCCGACCGTCAAGCGCAGCGCGCCGCGTTCTCCTCGGGACGCCCGTGCAGCGCTGCGGACCCGTCCCACCGAGCAGACCCACCTCGTGCTCGGCAGTCCCGGGCTGGTGCGCGGTGACGACCGGCGCTTCGCGGCGGGCGTGCTCAGCCAGGCACTGGGCGGTGGCATGGCCAGCCGGCTGTTCCAGGAGGTGCGGGAGCGCCGTGGCCTGGTCTACACCGTTTACAGCTACACGGGCATGCACGCCGACGCGGGCACCTTCGCGGTGTACGCGGGCACCGCACCTTCCAAGGCCTGCGAGGTGCTGGCCGTGACGCGCGCGGAGCTGGACAAGGCGCTGCGCGGCGGGCTGGACGAAGCGGAGCTAGCCCGCGCCAAGGGGCATCTGGCCGGGTCGACCATCCTGTCGCTGGAGGACACGGGCAGCCGGATGAGCCGCCTCGGCAAGGCCCTGACGACGGGCGGTCCGCTCCTGACCCTTGACGAGACGCTGGCCGCCATCGAGGCCGTGAGTAGCGACGACGTGCTCGAGGTCGCCAGGGCCATTCTGGGCGGCCCGTGGACGCTGGCGATGGTCGGTCCGCTCGAGGGCGCCGACCCTGCCAGCTACGACCAGTTCATCCGTCCCGCCGTCACATGAGCGCTACCGCTTCGCTACTTGAGCGCGAGGCCTGACATGCTGCGGGTGGCGGTGGTTGGTGCCTCGGGGCGCATGGGCTCGGCGGTGTGCCAGGCCGTGGCCGACGATCCCGACACCGAGCTGGTGGCCGAGGTCGGATCCGGCGATGGCCTGGACCTGGTGCTGGACGCCGGTGCCGACGTGGCGGTCGAGTTCACCTTGCCGTCCAGCGTTCGGCGCAACGCCGCCTGGCTGCTGGAGCACGGGGTCCACACCGTCGTGGGAGCCACCGGCCTGGACGACGACGATCTTGAGACCCTCCGAGGGTTGACGGGTCCGGCGAACTGCCTGGTGGCGCCCAACTTCGCGCTCGGCGCGGTGCTGCTGATGCGCTTCGCCGAGCAGGCGGCCCGCGTACTGCCCGACGCCGAGATCACCGAGCTGCACCACGACGGCAAGGTCGACGCCCCCAGCGGCACGGCGCTGCGCACCGCGCGCCTGGTCGCCGCCGCCCGTGGCGAGCACCG
>JACCVM010000245.1 GCA_013698135.1 Euzebyaceae bacterium
GGTGACGGGCGATGCGGCAGGACATGTCACCGATCGGGCCAAGGCCCAGCACGGCGACGCTACCCCCGTCGGGAATCCCGGCGTACCGCACCGCCTGCCAGGCGGTCGGCAGCACGTCGGACAGGTAGACGAAGCGCTCGTCGGGCGGCCCCTCGGGCACCTTGATCGGCATGAAGTCGGCATGCGGGACGCGCAGGTACTCGGCCTGGGCTCCTGGCACCTGCCCGTACAGCTTGGTGTAGCCGAACAGCGCCGCACCCATGTTCTGCTCGCGGACCTGCGTCGTCTCGCACTGCGTGTGCAGTCCCTGGTTGCACATATAGCAGTGCCCGCAACAGATCTGGAACGGAATCACGACGCGGTCACCGGGTGCGAGGTCCGCGACGCCGGTACCGACCTCCTCGACGATGCCCATCGGCTCGTGACCCAGGATGTCCCCGGCCTCCAGGAACGGTCCCAGCACCTCGTACAGGTGCAGGTCCGAACCGCACAGTCCCGTCGTCGTGATGCGGATGACGGCGTCGGTGGGCTGCTGGATTGTGGGGTCGGGCACCGTGTCGACCCGAACGTCGCGCTTGCCATGCCACGTCAATGCCCTCATCGCCGTCAGCCTCTTCTCGGTGGAATAGGCGCCGCCTACCCGCCGCCGATCCGCCGCAACCGCTGGTCAGCAGGCCGAGATGGGTTAGGTTGCGCCACACGGATTGCCGCTGATTCGCAGGACAGACCGGCGTTGTTGATCCCCGACATCATCGACCGCCGCCTGGTTGTCGTCAGCGCGGCCCGGGCATTGCTGCGCCGCCTCAGCGCGCTGACCGGTTAACCCGGGTCCAAGCCTAAAGAGCGTTGACCTCGGGCGTTGCGAAGTCAGGCCAAGGGGGTAGCGGGGCGCGTATGCCTACCCCTGCCCCGCCCAGCGTGGTGATCGCCACCCGCGACCGTCGCGATCAGCTGCTCATGGTCCTGGACCGCTTGACCGCGCTCGCCGAGCAGCCGGCTGTCGTGGTCGTGGACAATGCCTCGCGGGACGGTACGCCGGCGGCGGTGCGCGTCAGCCATCCGCAGGTGCACGTCATCGAGCTGCGTGACAACCGTGGAGCCGGTGCTCGCACCGTCGGTGCACGGCACGTCGATACGCCGCTGGTGGCCTTCAGCGACGACGACTCCTGGTGGGCACCGGGTGCGCTCAGCGCAGCCGCCGAGCTGTTCGACCGCTTTCCCCGACTGGCGCTCGTCGCCGCGCGCACGCTGGTCGGCGACGAGCAGAAGCTGGATGCGGTCAGCGCGTCCATGGCCGCCGCGCCGCTCGGCCAGCCCGCTGACCTGCCGGGGCCGTCGGTGCTCGGCTTCCTAGCGTGCTCGGCGGTGGTGCGGCGTCGCGCCTTCCTGGACGTTGGCGGGTTCGAGCGCCGCTTCGGCATCGGCTCGGAGGAGGCGCTGCTGGCAATGGACCTCGCGGCCGCAGGTTGGGGCCTGGCCTACGTCGCCGACATCGTGGCGCATCATCACCCGTTGGCTGGGCGCGATCCCGACGTTCGCAGGCGTCGCGTGCTGCGCAACGAGCTGTGGACCGCCTGGCTTCGGCGCCCCGCTGCGATCGCGGCCGCCAGCACTTGGGAAGCGGTACGGGAGGCCGCCACCGACCCGCTGGCCCGTGCGGCGCTCGCTGACGCCTTCGGCGGCCTGCCCTGGGCGCTGCGCAACCGGCGTCGGCTGCCGGCACGCGTCGAACGCGCGGTGCGCTGCCTGGAGGCGAGCCCGTAGCCCCCGATTGCCATGGGGCCGAGGCACTTGTCGAAGAGTCGGTTCCGCAGCCCTGACCCGGCTACGCGCGTAGCGAAGCCGCCGCGACTGCGCATCAACTGCTGCCCTTGGCTGGCTTGCGACCATGGCCGATGATGCGCGGCGGTATCAGCATCGCTGAGACCTCGACGTCGTCCATGCCGGCGAAGAAGACCTCTCGGACTGCCTGCTCGCTGAATCGGTAGTAGTCGAACCGGTAATGCACGCGATGGGTGACCGTCCGCAGGCCCCTGTCCCTACCGGGGCCCGTATCCCCGCCCTTGACATAGCCGGGAACACCGATGACGAGCAAGCCGCCCGGCTTGGTTACCCGTTGCATCTCGGAGATGGACAGCCAGAAGTGCCGATCGTGTTCCAGCGTGGCGTTGGACATGACCAGATCGAACGAGGCGTCGCCGAACATGGGCATGTCATTGGCGTTGCCGGTCATCGCGGTGACGCCCGCGTCGCTCGGGAAATTGACGAGGTTGAGGCAATAGCGCTCGGCCTGCTCCAGCTCTGGGAATCCCAGCAGGGACTTGGGACCCACCACCCCGCCGACTTCGAGAACCCGGCTGGGCCGTATTCCGCTGTCCCGGATGATTGTCTGGATTCTGTGTTGGATTCTCTTGTCCAGAAGGTCGTCTCCTGCGGCCGCCGGACCGGGCGGCAATGTACCGGCCTTCCGCATCGGACAGCATGAGAGCATCCTCATGCACGGCTCATCACAACCTTACCCAGGCGGCGCGTCGCCGGCGAGGCACAACCCGCCAACCTGAGCCGATCGAGGCGGTGGTTGCCCATCAGCCGGGCTTGATGGCCCGGCCGATCGCATGCGGGGAAGCGGGAATGAAGACCTTGGTGTCGGGAAAGCGGAACACGCGGACCGCTTCGATCCAGAAGCCGGCGGCGCGGATGGCCGCCACCGTGTCATGGCTGGTGTGGCAGCCGCCAGCCAGACGGGGCCACACCAGGTCGGCGGCGCGCTGCATGCGGGCCTGCCGCGGGTCGGCCGAGCGCACGTGCTCGTAGAAGCGCAGTTGGCCCCCGGGGCGCAGGACCCGGGACAGTTCGCCCAGCGCCTGCCGCTGGTCGGCAACCGAGCACAGCACCAGCGAGGCGACCCCGGCGTCGAACGCTGCTGAGTCCAACGGCAGTCGCTCGGCGGTGCCGTCGACCACCCGCACCGCGACGTTCGCGGAGGTCGCCGCGCGCTCGGCGATGCCCCGCAGGTGGGCTTCAGGCTCCACGGCCACCACCTCGGTGACCTCCGGCGGGTAGTAGGCGAAGTTCAAGCCGTTGCCGGCGCCGACCTCCACCACGCGGCCCGACAGCCCGGCCAACGCCTCGCGCCGGTGGTCGCCGGCACCCTGGCGCTCGGCACCCCGGCTCAGCTTGTCGTAGCAACGCGCGAAGACCGGATGGCGGACGGGGTCGGCCCTGCGACGCATTGGCATCGCGGCAGCCTATCCAGCCCTACGGGAGGACGTCGGAGGGGAAGGCGACGGCCCGCTCAAGGGTTGAGCAGATCGTTCAACGCCGCGGGAAGGTCGCGTCCGCGAGCGAAACCGCGCGCGGCGATCGCTTCACATGCGGAGAGTGCCAGGCTGCGTTCGCCGTTGTCGGCGACGACCGCCAGTGCCCGCAGATCGATGCCATCTTGTGGTCGGCGCTCATCATCGCGGGCGAGCAGCTTCAGGGCGATCAGATGACCGGTCCGCGCCACTGGCACCCTGAGGCCGGGCAGGGCCTCCAACGGGTCTGCGGCGGCGACGACCTCGGGCTCGATGCCCGACGACGCGAACAGGAGGTCCACGACGTCGGCGTCCCCGCCCTCTGGCCGCAGCCGCACCGTAGCCAGTCTCCCTGCGGCTGCCTGCTCGACAGCTGCACTGAGGCTGAAGCCGCCGCCGACGAGCGATCGCACGAGGCGCTCTGCCTGCCGGTCGTCCGCAACCGCCACTGCGAGGTCGATGTCGCGGGTGAACCTGGGCTCGGTCCGCACCGACACAGCGAGCCCGCCGACCAACGCGCAGGTTGCGCCCAGGTGGGCAAGCTCCGTGACAGTGCGCCGGAGCGCCGAGTCGAGCGTCACCCCTCCCGCAGCCGCCGAGGCGGCCCCGGGCAGTCTCCCTTCTCTGCGCCTGGCCGCCGGCCGATCCACTTGCGCAGCAACTGCTCGATGTGCTCGGCGGGTGCGTCGGGGTGCGCACGTCGAAGGTTCTGGCGCATCACGGCGACCCCTGCTTCGGCAAGGTCGAGAGCTGCTCTCAGCCGCTCCGTCCCCACAGGATCAATCACAACATCCAGTTTATCGGGGGCGCGCCAGGGCAGGTGGTTCGACCGCGAGGGCCGCTGGGGCTATGGATTCTCCGCCCGCGAAGCTGCCGATCCCACGGGTGGCCGTCGTCGCGAACAAGCTGCGCACGCTTCCTCGGCCGGGAGGTTGGTCTCTCTTAGGCCTTTACGGGCGCCGACGGCTGTGCTTTCCTACGCGCACGGTCGGCAGTCGGACACCGAGGCTGGCCGGGCTCCTCACCGAACGCCCAGCCCAGCGGAGGTGGACCCCTTTGAGCGTCTCGACCACGGAACGGATCGAACCGGATGCCGGCGGCAGTGCCGACGAAGAACCGGTTGTGCACATCCTTTGGATCAACGCCGGACTCAGCTGCGATGGCGACTCCATCGCCCTGACGGCGGCGACCCAGCCGAGCATCGAGGAGATCGTCCTTGGTGGACTGCCAGGCCTACCCAAGGTCGCGGTGCACTGGCCGCTGATCGACTTCGAGTCCGGCCCCCACCAGGGTGCCGACAACTTCATCGAGTGG
>JACCVM010000268.1 GCA_013698135.1 Euzebyaceae bacterium
GCTCCGGGGCGCACCTGCAGCGTGCGCTGACGGCCGTCGCGGCGCGTGCGGTTGATCTGCGGGTGCTGTTCCTAGAAGCGTCCGATGACGCGCTGCTACAGCGCTACGACGCCGCCCGCCGGGTGCATCCCTTGGCGGCGCAGGATCGGGTGTCCGACGGCATCGCGCGCGAGCGCGAGCTGCTGGCCGATCTGCGGGAGAACGCCGATCTGATCGTCGACACGTCCGAGTTGACGGTGCATGACCTGCGAGACCGACTCGTCGACGCCTTCGACGGGGGCAACAGCCCCGGTCTGGTCGTCAATGTCGTGACCTTCGGCTTCAAGAACGGCAACCTGCGCGACGCCGACCTCCAGCTCGACGTGCGGTTCCTGCCCAACCCGCACTGGATCGACGACCTGCGCCCGCTCACCGGCCTGGACGCGCCCGTGCGCGACTTCGTGCTTGGCCAGCCAGACACCGGCGTGTTCCTCGAACGCCTACGGTCGCTGTTCGACTTCTTGTTACCCGCGTACGTCCGCGAAGGCAAGCACTACCTCACCATCGGCGTCGGTTGCACCGGCGGCAAGCACCGGTCGGTCGTGCTGGGCGAGGTCCTCGCCGACCACCTGCGCACCCTCGGGGTGACGGTGCAGGTCGACCATCGCGACCGGGGCAAGGAGTGAGACCGAGAGGATGGGCTTCACCGACGAGGTGCGCGACGAGCTGGCCCACGCGCCACTCGGCCCCGAATGCTGTCGGCGGGCCGAAACCTCGGCGATGGTTCGGTTGGGCGGCTGGCTGCACCTGACGACAGCTGGCGCCGGCTGGGTGGTGACCTTGACCAGCGGTGCGGCCACGCGGCGCCTGCACGCGGCGTTGACCCAGCTGCTCGGTTCGCGCCCGCAGGTGCAGGTCCACCAGCCGACCGCGCTGCGCGCGGGCAGCTACCGCCTGTCGCTGGCGCAGCCAGTCCTTCCCGCGCTGGCCTGGCTGGGAGTGATGAGCCGCAACGGGCAGCCCGTCGATGCCGTCCCCGCCCAGCTCGTCGCCACCGCGCACGACAGCAGCGCCTACCTGCGCGGCTGTCTGATGGTGGCCGCCAGCGTCAGCGATCCCCGTAGTGCGCCGCATCTGGAGCTGCGGGCTCCCGGCCAGGGGACTGCGGCGGGATTGCGGCGCCTGCTGGTGCGCTGTGGCGGACGGGGGGCACATGCCGCGCAACGCTGCGATGGCTGGCGCGTGCACTGCAAGTCCGGTGAGGCCATCGGCGCCGTCCTCGCCCGTGCTGGCGCGCACCGCGCCTTCCTGGCCTGGGACGCCGCGCGGTTGCGCCGCGAGCTGCGCGGGAACGCCAACCGCGCCGCCAACGCCGACCGGGCGAACCTGGGTCGGGCGGTGGCGGCCTCCACCCGGCAGGTGGCAATGATCGAGGCCGTCGTGGCAGCGCTGGGGTGGGACCGTCTCCCTGAGTGCCTGCGCACGACAGCGCTCGCCCGGTTGGCCAACCCGCAGGCCAGCCTGGCCGAGCTCGGCGCGCTGCACGATCCCCCCGTGGCCAAGGCAACAGTGCATCGACGGCTGGTCCAGCTGGCGGCGATGGCCTCGGGATTGGGGCGGCCGGGGGGCAGCTAGAGTGTTGCCACGGCGTCATCAGCGTTGGACAAGGCCCCTTTCTGGAGCAGGCACATGGGCATCCGTGTAGGCATCAATGGCTTCGGCCGCATCGGCCGCAACTACCTGCGCGCGGCGGCGCAGACGGGCGCGGACATCGAGATCGTTGGAGTCAACGACCTCACCGACAACAAGACCCTGGCCCACCTGCTGCGCTACGACAGCGTGCACGGCCGCTTTCAGGGCGTGGTCGAGGTCAACGACCGTGGCCTGGTCATCGACGGCAGGGAGGTCGTCGTCTCCGCCGAACGAAACCCCGCGGACCTGCCGTGGAAGGACCTGGGCGCCGACATCGTCATCGAGTCGACCGGCATCTTCACCAGCCGGGACAAAGCTGTCGCGCATCTGCCGGCCGGAGCCCGCAAGGTGATCATCTCGGCGCCAGCCAAGAACGAGGACGTCACCATCGTCATGGGCGTCAACGAAGACGCCTACGACGCCGCCAACCACGACGTGATCTCCAACGCCAGCTGCACCACCAACAGCGTGGTGCCGATGGCCAAGGTCCTCGACGACAGCTTCGGCATCGAGCAGGGCTTCATGACGACCGTGCACGCCTACACCAACGACCAGGGCACCCAGGACCAGCCCCACTCCGACCTGCGGCGCGCCAGGGCGGCGGCCGTGTCGGTTATCCCCACGTCCACGGGCGCGGCCAAGGCCGCCTCGCTGGCGCTGCCACAACTGGAGGGCCGCCTTGACGGACTGGCCCTGCGCGTCCCCGTGCCGGACGGGTCGATCACCGACCTCGTCGTGACGCTTGGCCAGGCGACCGACCGCGACGAGGTCAACGAGGCCTTCCGCAGTGCCGCGGAGGGCCCAATGCGGGGGATCCTGGAGTACACCGAGGACCCGATCGTGTCCGCCGACATCGTCGGCAACCTGCACAGCTGCATCCTTGACGGCCTGTCCACCATGGCCAACGGCTCGATGGTCAAGGTGCTGGGCTGGTACGACAACGAGATGGGCTACTCCGCTCGGCTCGTCGACCTCACCCAGTACGTCGGCAACAAGCTGTAGCGCGTGGAGCCGGACATCACGACGCCGCGCGCCGCGGCGGCCGGCATTCCCGGGATCGACACGCTGGAGGTCGAGGGTCGCCGGGTGCTGCTGCGTGCCGACCTCAACGTGCCGCTGGACGGTTCGGGCGTGGCCGACGATCTGCGCATCTCCGAGTCGTTGCCGACGATCCGCGCGCTGGCGGGTGCCGGCGCGCGGGTGGTGGTGATGAGTCACCTCGGCAGGCCCAAGGGCAAGGTGAGGGAGGAGTTGCGGCTCGTGCCCGTGGCGGCACGCCTGACCGAGCTGCTTGGTGCCCCGGTGGCGGCGGCGACCGATGTGGTGGGCACCGACGCCCGGCGGACCGTCGATGCGCTGGACGACGGGCAGGTCGCGCTGCTGGAAAACCTGCGCTTCGAGCCGGGGGAGGAGGCCAACGACGACGCCTTCGCCGCCGCGCTCGCCGCGCTCGGCGACGCCTACGTCGGCGACGCCTTCGGAGCTGCGCATCGCGCGCACGCCAGCGTCGTCGGGGTGCCAGCCCGGCACCAGCAGAAGGCGGCTGGTCTGCTGCTCGGCAAGGAGCTGGCGGCGCTGTCGCGGCTGTTGGATGACCCGCCGCGGCCGTTCGTGGCGATCCTCGGCGGCGCCAAGGTGTCCGACAAGCTGGGGGTGATCGACAGCCTGCTGGAACGGGTCGACCGTCTGCTGATCGGCGGGGCGATGTGCTTCACCTTCCTGCGGGCGCAGGGATACCAGGTGGGCTCCAGCAGGGTGGAGGACGACCAGTTGGACACCGTGAGCGGCTTGCTGGAGCGCGCGGAGCAGCGCGGCGTCGAGCTGTTGTTGCCCACCGACATCATCGCTGCGGACGCCTTCGACGCGGACGCCGACCACCGCCGTGTGTCGGCCGACGACATCCCGGACGGCTGGATGGGCCTGGACGTCGGGCCGGAGACCGTTGACCGCTTCGCAGCCGCGCTCGGCGACGCCGGCGCGGTGCTGTGGAACGGGCCGATGGGGGTGTTCGAGTGGGATGCCTTCGCCGCCGGCACCGAGGGGGTGGCGCGGGCGGTCGTCGCCTGCAGCGGCTTCACCGTCATCGGGGGCGGCGACAGCGCCGCGGCGGTGCGCAAGCTCGGCGTCAGCGAGCAGGTGTCCCATGTCTCGACCGGCGGCGGGGCGTCGCTGGAGTTCCTGGAAGGCCGCGAGCTGCCGGGCGTCGCTGCCCTGCGCGAGTAGCGGCGGGAGGCGACCTGTGGCACGAAGGCCGATCATCGCCGGCAACTGGAAGATGAACCTGGATCACCTGGAGGCGATCCAGCTGGTGCAGCGGCTCGTCTACCACCTGGAGCCGCGCGACTACGAGGCCGCTGAGATCGTCGTCGTGCCCCCCTTCACCGCGCTGCGCAGCATCCAGACGCTGATCCAGGGCGACCGTCTCGACATCGGGCTGGCCGCCCAGCAGTGTTCCGACGAGGAGTCGGGGGCCCTCACCGGCGAAATCAGTCCCCGCATGCTGGCGCGCCTTGACGTCGGCTACGTGCTGTGCGGCCACTCTGAACGGCGCGCGCTGTTCGGTGAGGCCGACGAGCTGGTCAACCGCAAGGTCCGCGCCGTGCTCGCACATGACATGGTCCCGATCCTGTGTGTGGGCGAATCCGCGGAGCAGCGTGACGCCGGCGAGGCGGAAGCCGTCGTGACCGGACAGGTGCTGGCATGCCTGGATGAGGTGTCCGCAGGGCAAGCCGCGACCATGGTGATCGCCTACGAGCCGGTCTGGGCCATCGGCACCGGCCGGACCGCCACCTCGGGGGACGCCAACGCGATGTGTGCGACGGTGCGCTCGGTCGTCGCCGGACGCTACGACCAGTCGGTGGCCGACCGGTTGCGAGTCCAGTACGGCGGCAGCGTCAAGCCCGGCAACGCCGCCGCGTTGCTGCGCCAGCCCGAGATCGACGGCGCGTTGGTGGGGGGAGCGAGCCTCGACGCCGACGACTTCGCCGTGATCTGCCGCTACCACCGAACCGGATAGACTTTCACCCCCGCAGCGAATCGAGGTGTGCGATGCCCAAACGCCGATCTCAGCTGGACGGTGTGCTGGGGCCGCTCGAGTCCGAGGTGATGGAAGCCGTCTGGATTCGCGGTGACGCCACGGTCCGCGACGTGCACGAGGCCCTCGCCCTGCGCCGCGAAATCGCCTACACCACGGTCATGACGACCATGGGCCGCCTGGTCACCAAAGGGCTGCTGATCCGTGACGCGTCCGGGCTGGCCCACCGCTACCGCGCCGGCCTCAGCCGCGAGGAGTACGCCTACAGCACCGTGCACTCCGTGGTCGACTGGTTGGTCAACAGCTTCCCCGAACCCGCCATCAGCTATTTCCTGGACGTCGTCGACACCGAAGA